>CAZNJH010000023.1:0-9269 GCA_964573355.1 uncultured Candidatus Saccharibacteria bacterium
AGACCAAGGACGGAATCTATGTCTTTGATTTTGCCGTTGCCAACATATATCCACGCCTACAGGAGCTGGCTGTGTTACTCTGTGACATGTTCTTTGATCCAACTAACGAAGAAAGAGCCAGCCGTGTGTATCGCTTGCTACTCACAGAATACCAGAAACATCTCTCATTAACGGATGAGGAACTGAAGGTGTTGCCAACCTTTGTACGAGCAGCACACGCCATGCATGTGCTGGGTGCAGCCAGAGGAGAGAGCCAGGGAGACGGCGGTAAAGAAAATGACATGTGGTGGAATCTCGGCAGAACTGGACTCAAAATGAAGCCCTACGAGACTAAATAAGCAGTGCGGTTAGCATTCACGCTTCTTGGCTGTTGCTCTAATTTTCGTATGTACAAGTTTAAACTTATAATCATTCGTGACAACAACACTGCCGCGAAACTCTTTAGAAGTCTTGCGGAATTTAAATCTCTTTGGCATTAGAATCGATTAATGTATTCAACATGTGATTCCAGCCAGCTGTCATCCTGGCCAAACTGACGGACGGCAGCATGCAATCCTTCGTGAACATCAGTGATTACCACCATTTGCCTTCTTTTCTCTCGAAGATCTTTAATTTTATTTGCTTCTCGTTCAACTGCTCTGTCGTCAAGGGTGGGTACACGGTTGTTGTGTGTCTTAATGACCTCTTCCATGAGCTCAGCTAGTTTATCAAGTGGTACGTCTCTAAAAACTGGATCTTCAAGAATGACTAAATCAGATTTAGCGGCAACCGCATCAAACGCATTCATACTGGCTCCACCAAGAAGCATGGCAACTTCACCGAACATTCTCATTGCATCGCCATGATCCGTACGATTATTGTAGTCACCCATTTGATCTATAAGATCGGGATATTTATCGTATAATGACCACCGCACTTTATCTGGCACCCATAACCGCACTTCGGGTAGATTGTGAACATCGCCTTCTCCCTCTTCGAGTGGCACAAGCTCAATGTTAAGGTGATGTATGTTACCAGCTGCATAAGTGCTTTGCCAGCAAGGAATTATGCCAGGTTGTCCGTATAAGTGCTGCTGCAGTAATCGGTCTGTGTTACTTCTTGGTAGCTGTATAAAACGAGCGGCTTGTTCATGCCAAGTAGTTTTGAAGCCTGTGACTCCGACAGTGACATGTGCAGGGGCGTCGTCTGAATAGTGATGTCGAGGTGGCCTATCCGGATTTACGAGCGATCCCCACTCAACGCCGTCATATGATAGTGATAAACTTGTGCCATGAAAAAACTCAAGCTCAGGAACTTTTTTGTCCCAATGAGGCATATCCCAATCGTCATCTATCACTGCCTGTTCGGCTGCCTCGCGGCTCATACCTTGAGTTTCAAGTTTATCTAATTGTGCCCTATGACTGAAGCGCCATTGCTCGTAACTATCTGTAGATGGTCCATAACCCCAGTCAATATCATTTCCTGCGGGACCGACCGAGAAAGCGCCGGTCATTACAAACTTGTAGCCCTCTGGTGCATCAAGGTGTAGCCCGCCATCTCGATAGACGGGTTCAAGCCCATGTAGCCCGAGTTCTTCTACGGCTGCTGTAAATACATCCTGGTGATTACCGTCAATATACTCGGGTGGAGGTAACTCTAGTTGTGGGGGAAAATCCGTTCGTGCCGGACGTATTTCGTGGTATTGGTTAACAAATGAGGCTGTTGCCATAGGTTAAATAATAATTGCCTCATTCCGTAATAGCAAGCGCCCCTGAACTGATAAGTATCATCTCGCGGGCATTAGAAGCTCAATAGTTAACTAAACCATCCCTTTTTCTTAGCTTCTTCCCATAACACCATTGTTGAGCCTGCCCCAATAATGCGTACAGGTTTACCCTTGCTATCAAAAGTATATTTTACAAGTTCACCAGCCGAGCTGTATCCACTTGTTTTTTCAATACGTAGAGTTGACTTATCAACTACAGAAAGTTCTTGGGCACCATTAAATTCAGTCCAAAATAGTGGATCGATGCTGAATAATTTACTTCCTACACAAATAACATCAGTTGGCCCCCATGCAGAGTAAAATCTTCCTTCAAATTTATGTAAATCCTCTATTTTTGCTTTTGTCTCAGAAGTGTCTTGCTGGAATGTATCAATAATATTGATGATTTTTGTACATATAGCCTTTGCATTGCTACTATTTACATTGGTAAGCACACTGACTACGAGTTTTTTCTTTGGATCAAATTGAGTGTTGGTAATAAATCCTGGGAAACCACCGCTGTGACCATATAGCTGCCAGCCTTTTCTCGGATAATTTACTAGACCAAGGCCATATCGCTCCTCGCTACCTTCCGCTTTCCAGTAGCCGTGTTGCATTTTTCTTTTTGAAGCATCACTAAGAAGTGCGGTATTGCCAATAAAATGAGCGGCAAAATATTTGCACACATCTTCTGCTGTGCCGTAAAAGCCTGTTGCAGCAGAGAGGTCTCGTGTATCAATATGTTCGAAACGGCGACGTTTTTTGTTGAATAATTCAATACCATATCCGTTAACCAGCTTTTTCATAGCTGTTTCATCTAAATCTGGTCCTGTAGATTGTAGACCAAGCTTCTTGATAATGTGCTCGGTTACATATTCTCGGTACGATTCTCCACTTACTGCCTCAATTACAAGTCCCAGATAGCCGAATCCAAAATTTGAATACTTGAATTTCTCATCAGATTCATAGACGAGCTTACTCGTACATATGTATTCTTCCAGTTCTTTTTTATCTGGAAAATCACGTAATATTT
Organism: uncultured Candidatus Saccharibacteria bacterium; assembly: GCA_964573355.1. GTDB lineage: Bacteria > Patescibacteriota > Saccharimonadia > Saccharimonadales > UBA7683 > UBA7683. The sequence continues at coordinate 2,778 of CAZNJH010000023.1, forward strand.
GCCAAAAATCAGCATCATCACCGTCTCGGATAATACCAGCGGTATGATTTAGTAACTGGCGGACAGTAATTTGAGAAATTCTTTCATCTTTCGAAGACTTAAACCAACTCAGGTAAATCTGTACATTGTCGTCTAGGTTTAGTTTACCCTGTTCTACAAGTTGCATCAGTGCAACGGCAGTGAATGTCTTAGAGTGTGAAGCAATTCTGAAGACATGATCTGTAGTTGCTTTTACCTTTGCGTCTACATCCGCATGCCCAAAGGCATTGGAGTAGACTATTTTATCATCGTGCCCAATTGCCACCTGTAGTGCCGGTAGTCTGGAATTATCAAAATTTAACTTAAGCCAGCTACCGAGATACTTTACAGCTGAATTGAGCTTGCCTGGATTAAGATCGTTCATAACTTAACTATACCAGACAATCCTCAATGCTATCGATCTATTAGAGACACTGATCATACCCGACTTTTTATGCCACTTAATTTGGTAAGTTGTATTATGCTGGCTTCGGCAACTCGAGCCATTCTTCGTCTTGCACTGCACCCATATTCTTTATGCGAATGCCTGGCTTATCATCAATATACCCAATAGCCTGAGCACCTATACCGTACTTAGCAGCTTCTTCCAAGACTTTCTCAGGTTCGGTCGTGACCACTACCATACCAGGGCCCATGTGCCATTTCCCGTAAGCTTTTGTATCATCAAATCCCCTGAGTCTTTGAATGTGCAACATTATTTCAGGTGGCGTTATCGGTGTATCAATTGTCACACCGAGCCCGTCAGTACGCTTTAGCATTCTTCCGATCTTACTCCACTGACCACCCCCAGTAATATGTGCAACACCAGTAATCTCAGCAAGAGGATCCCTGTTCATATCAAACCCGCCCTGTAAGTCTCTCATGAGTTTTGCATAAATTACGGCAGGACTTTGGACAAGTTGACCTAATGTAGCAGAGCCAAGACTAGGCTCTACCTGTTCGTGCCAGTCAGATCCATAGTGTTCAAGTAAGGCGTTCCTAACATCAGTAATTCCATTGGATCTAAGACCTGGTTCTACTAGCCCAACCAGAGCTTGCCCTGCCTTCATTTCGCGACCCGTTAAGCGCCGTTCTTTGTTAACTGCAAAGAATGCCACACCCGACCAGTTATAGTTAAAGTCTCCATATCCGCTGATACGGTAGCCCAACTCGGCTATTTCACCAGTCATAGCAATAGCTCCAGCAAGATGTGCTGCATGCACCAAGCCGTCAGCTAGTTGTCTGATGCCATTATCAATATCTGGGTTATCTGGGTTAATCTCTCGAACATCGAGTATGTTATCTATTGAGATTAGTTCGCCACCGGTGGGAGCTACATCGTCACCTACCATTGCGTAGAGGTTTTGCGCTGACCCAAAATGATCATTAAGTCTTTCGTTGAATTCCGTTCTCGTACCAATACCGTCTAGTTGATGACCACAAGACCAACTGCCCTTACCGAGGAAATAGTCCCCATCGATGAGTGCTGAATGTCCAAATTCAAGCCCTTCGGTATCTACGGCTTCGGGTCTAATATCCCATGTCTTTTGTACCTGCTGTGCAAAATATTCTGAAGCATCATCCCCTGCTTGAATGTTCACTTCATTAAGTGGTTGTGTCGGCATTATGACTCCTTTGCGAACTGAACTATGTTACTAAATATTGTTATTGCAGCTTGTCTTGCTGTTTCAGTACGAACTCTATGTGGATGGAACGCTTCAATAGAGCGTTCGGGATGGGGCATCATACCCAAAATTAAGCCACTCGGATCGCATACACCTGCTATATCATCTAGCGAACCATTCGGATTTTCAGGGTATCCGTTAGGCAATTGGCCTTCGGGGGTTGTGTATGTGAACACTACTTGACCCTCATCGTGTAACCTCTGTATCTGGTCAGATTCGGCAAAGAATCTACCTTCGGCATGAGCGGTTTGCATTGGTATTGGTGTATCGGCAAAGTCTTCTGCTTGAACGAATTTACAGACTGAAGCGCCCACTACTGCTAAATCTATCCAACGGCATTCAAATCTGCCAATCTCGTTGTCTGTTAGAGTAGCGGTCTGTTCACCTAGTCTTCCAAACGGCAGTAGCCCAGTTTTTACTAAAACTTGATCCCCATTACAAACTCCAATTATCGGTTTTTCGGCATCAACAAAAGCACGCAATTCATCACCAAGGTAGGAAGTGAGCTCATTGGCCAGTACTCTACCTGATGCGATGTCGTCTCCATAAGAAAACCCACCGGGTACAGCAAGTATTCCATAATTTTGTAGTGAACGCTCACCTGAACGCAATTGGTTTACATGTACTACTTCTGCTTCTGCGCCAACGACAGAAAACGCATGTGCCATCTCTTCGTCACAGTTAATACCATCTGTCTTTAGTACGCAAACTTCCGGGTTAGCCATGAAACGCCTCCTTCATAGGTGATTGCCAGGCTGCCTTCAGCTCATCTACATCGGCTGAAAATATGGTTTGATCACCAAATGTGTCTGAGAATTGTGTAACATCGATCTTCTTAGAACTCGTAGTTTTACCGAGAGGTCTAACTAAACCACCGTCTTCTATAGACAGCTCGTGATACAGATTTACATCATCTGGAACTTCTACGACAAAACATCCAGCAGTTTCGCTGAATAAGAAACTTTCTTGATTGGCTGAGTTTGACAGCTGTATATCAGCTCCTGATTGCCCACCAAAGCACATTTCAGCAACGGCAGTTGCTACACCACCTTCACTTACATCATGACACGCAAGAACTTTCCCGCTGTTAATTAGTTGATGCACTGTATGTAGCGTTTGTAGAAGATGATCTACATCAACTAATGGTATGTCTGGACTAGAACCGCCCAGGACATCGTAGTATGTACTGCCACCCATCCCCTCGCTTGGCGTACCGATTAAGTATAGTCGTGATGCTCCGGGTCGCTTGATATCAGTTGTCATGGTTTTTTCAACGTCTGGAATTCTTCCAAAAATTGATTGTGTGTACACGGGGGGTATTTCAATCACTTCTCCGTCACTACTTCTATACGTGGACGAAAGACTGTCTTTGCCTGATATTACTGGTGGCAACCCTCGATTCATCATGTCAACTGCTGCATCTACAGATAGATCAAGCGAGCCCATTGCTTTTTCGTTCGGTGACGGCCAGATATAATTACCTACCGCTACAGCCTGGGCGATATCACCCCCGGCTGCTACATAGTTCGAAGCAGCTTCAGCTATTGCCCAGACAGTTCCTTGGTATGGGTCAATATCGTTAAGAACTGGGTTCATGCCATGTGACTGTACGAATCCATATGGTTTACCGAGCATTGGCCGCAAGACGAGAGCATCGTTTGGTCCACTTTGGTCTATACCGCCGAATGGTGAAACGATGTTACCACCCTGAACGCCGTGGTCGTACTGTCTAACTATAGGTTCTTTTGAGCAGACGTTCCCATGCGCGAGAACTGCTTTATATCGCTCTATCCATTCTTGCTCACCTCGAGGAGCCTCTGGTGTAACAGTAGGAATCTCAGGTTTCTGCCACCGAGCTGACATTTCTCTTTGTGGCAACCCATTCTTCAGGAACTCGTAATCAAGCTCCGCAACATTCTGGCTACCATAATTAACTGTAAGGGTGTGCGATCCGTCAAACTCGCCAAGTGCAACAGCCTCGACATTATATCGAGCACATATCTCTTGAAATTCTTCAAGGTTATCTGGTGAAATTGCGGCAACCATGCGCTCCTGTGATTCGCTCATCCAGATCTCCCAAGGTGCTAGGCCGGAATATTTTAGAGGTGCTTTACTTATGTCTACTGTGACGCCGATGTTTTCGCCAAGCTCACCAATGGCTGAAGAGAAACCAGCAGCTCCACAGTCAGTCATCGCACGAATGAGATCATTATCTCTCGCATCGATTAGTGCATCAAACATTCGCTTTTCCTCAATGGCGTTACCAATTTGCACTGCGCTTGAGTTTATGCTTGCAGTTCTGTCAGTCATGTCTGCTGACGAGAAAGTTGCACCGTGAATGCCGTCTCGACCAGTTTTGCCGCCGATAATCACGACGACGTCACCAATTTGTGGCTGCCCTTGTTCTGCTCTCGCTTCTGGCAAAATGCCGTAAGCACCAACAATGACCGTTGGCTTTGCTCGGAAATTAGGGTGGTAGTGCAGGGACCCGTTAGCAGTTGGAATACCCATACGATTACCGTAATCACGAACACCGTCGACTACACGCTGTTGAAGATAATCTGGCGACAGGGTACCTTTTGGTAGTAGCGTTGGTTCAAGGTCGCTTGGTGCAAAGCAGAACATATCAGTTGAGGCAATGGTTTTTGCACCCTGTCCAGTGCCGACTACATCTCTAAAAACACCACCACTACCCGTCATTGCACCACCATACGGCTCGATTGCAGAAGGGCTATTGTGTGTCTCCACTTTGCCATTTATTGCCATGCCCTCGTAGAACCTCATAACACCTGAATTGTCAGAAAAAGCCGAGACGACGAGCTCATCATATATTGGGTGTTGTTTTGCGGCATCCATAATTCGGCGAATCAACGGTGGCTTTTCAACCTTGGCTCCATCCTCCTGTTCTACGTGAACACGCGCACTAAAGGTTTTATGTCCGCAGTGCTCGCTCCAGCGTGCAGCAATAATTTCAAGTTCCGCATCAGTTGGTTCTCTGCCAATCCTCACGAAGTGATTTTTTATCACATCCATTTCCTGATCATTAAGAAATAGTTTATCCTTTGATAATTCTCTTAGTTCTTCCACGGTGGCTTCGCGAATCGGCACTTGATTGACTGGACCTACTTCGCCAACGACCCTAAGTGTGCTTGGTGGGTCAGCGACTACATGCTGTACTTTTTCATTCATGAGCAGCCTAGACGCAATAGATACTGCTAGTTCAGGTGTTACGCCTTCGCCGCTAAAATAAAACTCTGTCGATACATCTGCCGCTTCAACATTCACACCCAAGTCTGCTGCAGCCTTTACCACAGAGTCTGCCGCAGGGTTCATCATGCCTGGTTGGTAGGCCACTTCAAGAACCTGTAAATCATCCTGCTTATCAAGATGACCTATTTCAAATCTTTGACTAACTGGGTCAGTAAGTACATCTCTGGCCACATGTAGGGCTTCTTCTTCTGTTACCCCTTCAAGTCTGTATACCTGTGCTGTCAGTACGCTATCAAGGCCGGTAATGCCAAGAACTCGTTTGCTTTCATGTACCACTTGTTCGCCGTGAGGATCACCTTGTGTTGGGTACACTCGAATCTCATGAATTGGCATACAATAGCTCCTGTTTTCTTTTTAAGAATTGTTCTGGTATGTACGGGGTGACAGCTTTCTCAATTAGTTGAATGCGATCAAACAATGTATCTGCATCATCAGTCGCTTCAATCGGAACAGGTGTCGATGTCACTATAGGTCCACCGTCTACCTCCTGAGCTAATGCATGCACCGTATGACCTGCCTCCGTAATTTCACCACTTCCGTATGCACTTAGCATCACTTCTGATGCTCCAGAACCATACGTGTCGGCGGTAAGCGGCAATAAGCCTGGGTGCCAATTTAAAGCACGAGCTTGATAGGGTGATTTGTGGTGTTCGGGTACAAACCCCCACTCAGCAATGTACGGATCATTAGCGATGATCATGTAACCGAGCTGTAAAGCTAGATCTGCGCTAGCTTCATCTAAGAGGCGACATATTTCAGTGGCTGATTCTTCACTTTGACCACGATCACGAGAGCCCCCGGGGAATAGTCCGTTATTTACAACTACTGGTTTTACGTCAAATCCCCATTCTTGATTCCAGCGAGCAGCTTTATCAAGTATGCCAGCCGACTGCTTGCTAACTATGAGTAGCCCAATCTCTGCTTTAATTCGTTCTTCATGTATGGCACGAGCATAGGCCTCGGCAGTAGTACCTCCTCCGGAAGCAAGTACCGCAATTTTAGGAATGTGTAGTTCACCAACCTCAGCCATCTTGGGGTTTATTATAAACATAGTTATGACAATGCCAAAACATAAGCATTATTCGCACTTCATTATGGTGTCTCATTTGTCTCGTTTTAACCTATCGTAAGGTTTCAGACCGCTATGCTCAGCCAAAAATTCGCAAAGGAGATAGACCCGGTTCCATGACCGGGTTTTGCTTTATCTCTGATCTGTTAATCGCATTCGAATCTCTTTCCAGGTCTTTACAGCAGGCTCGAACCCTATTCTTGTATTGTCTTTAGCACTTTCAGTTCTGGCATACTACAAACGAAAAGAGACTTAGATCCCCTGCGAGGCTGATAGATGTCTCTTTTTGATGTATATTATTTTTGTTTCTCAACAGCAGATCGAGCTTGAAGAATTAATGTCAGTACTTGTTCGGCACTACCATTACCAACTGTGATTAGTGGGTCATCGGCTATACCATCTGTAAAAGATGTCACCGTACAGTCATATCCGCTACGGTAGATATCAGCT
>CAZNJH010000024.1:0-9140 GCA_964573355.1 uncultured Candidatus Saccharibacteria bacterium
TTTATGAAGTCGTCAAATGAACCTGCGGTTGGAGTACCACCACAAGCAGTAGTAGCCGTATTTGTAGAGCTGCCCGGGAGATTATTGTTTTTGTCTGCTTTATAATTTGCAAGTTCAGCAACAATTCTTGCGGCATCTGCACGTCGCTGCGTATCACGTCGATTTCGTGATACTTGCTGGAAGGCAATAAAAGCTAAAAGAAAGATTAGACCACCAATGGCAAGCACTAAGACTACCTCAATCAGCGTAAAGCCTTTTTTGTTCATTTTTTTACTCATCCCAACCCTTTCATATATCTTATATTCCTAAATGCTAATGCTTATTATAACCATGTCACCACTAGTGTCAAGCAACAATTTATTAGCCAGCAATACTCTCACTCGCCAAGTTGTAAACTGGTAGCAAGATCGCAAGCACAATTCCACCCACAACTACAGCCAAGACAACCATAAGTATCGGCTCTATGGTTGTGCTAATAGCTTTAATCTTATTGTCAAGCTCAAGCTCGTAATAAGTAGCTGCCTTATCCATCATCTTGTCTATTGCCCCAGACTGCTCACCTACACGTAACATCTGTGATACTAGCGGGAGAAAAACCACTTCGGCTTTTAAGCCTGCAGAAAGTGGTTTACCACCTTTTACTTTTACGGCAGCATTATCGATTGCCTTAGCAACATGAACATTGTCAACCGCATGAGCAGTAATCCTAAGCATCTCAAGCATCATGACACCACTACTCATCAAGGTCTCACCGGTGCGACAGAAGCGTGCCATGTATAACTTTCTGAATAGATCACCGAAGAGTGGTACTTTGAGCTTTACCGAATCCACCACAGACCTCCCTGAGGGTGTTTTTGCCCATCGAATGATAAAATAGATTGCCGCAGCCATAAATAAAACCACCAACCACCAGAAGTTAATAATAAACTTGGCCAGCCCAATTAAAATACCAGTCAAAAATGGTAATTCTTTATTGAAATCTTTATAGATAAGCTCAATCTGTGGCACAACAGTGGTGAGCAAGAAGATAACTACTGCTGAAATAACTACCACGACAATAATTGGATACACCAGCGCTCCACGAACTTTACTCACAATATCCGCGTCTTTTTCTTGCTGCATAGCAATTCTATCTAATGCTTTATCAAGCGTTCCTGAGGCCTCACCAGCAGCCACCAATGCTACATACACGTTATTAAACACCTTGGGGTGCTTAGCAAGTGAATCCGCGAAGGCTGTACCACCTTCAACTGAAGATACAACTTTACCCAGTACTTCTCTGAGTGGTTTTGAATCGGTTTGTTCTTGAGCCGTCCGAAGACTTTGAGTGAGTGGTAATCCGGCGTTAATAAGCGTTGCAAGCTGACGGGTGAAGATGATTTTATCTTTTGTACGGACCTTGGATCGACTGCGACCAAGTAGTCCCCGATTTGTTTCTTGCAACTTGATCTTGAGTGGCGTGAGCTCCTGGGCAATTAACAGCTTGGCAGCTGCACCTTCTGATTCTGCCTCAACAATACCTTTAGCTGGTGCACCTTGCTTATTTTTTGCGATATATTCATAGCTCAGCATAGTATCTAACCTCTCATCAATCGTTCAAATTCTTCAAGATCAACAGCAAAGGTGCGGGCTTCGTCGTATGTAATTGAGCCTGCTTTAATTAAAGATACTAGTGTTCGATCCATCGACTGCATACCCTTGTCGGCACCGGTTTGAATCACTGCGTCGAGCTGATGGCTCTTGCCTTCACGAATAATATTGCGCACGGCCGGGTTTGCAATCAACACCTCAGCCGCCGCAATACGGCCGCCGCCAATGGCGGGTACCAAGCGTTGTGAGCAAATAGCCATTAGAATATTTGCAAGTTGAGACCTAATTTGTGGCTGTTGGTGTGGCGGAAATACATCAATCATACGATCGATCGATTGTGCTGCCGAGTTAGTGTGTAGGGTTGCAAACACCAGGTGACCAGTCTCTGCAATGGTAATTGCGGCTGCAATAGTTTCAAGATCACGCATTTCACCAATAAGTACCACGTCGGGATCTTGGCGCAAACTCGAACGGAGCGCTGCGGAAAAGCTATAGGTATCGTAATGGACCTCTCTCTGTACGACAACTGATTTTTTTGATGTATGGGTATATTCAATCGGATCTTCAATCGTGATAATGTGTTCGGCTCGCTCTTGGTTAATCTTGTCGATCAAACCAGCAAGCGTGGTTGATTTACCGGACCCAGTTGGGCCAGTAATGAGCACCAGTCCGCGAGGGTAGTCCGCAAACGAATTAACTACCGCTGGTAAGCCAAGATCGTCGGTGCTTAAAATCTGGTTTGGTATTAAACGAAGCGCTGCTGCCACATTACCACGCTCATGATAGGCATTAACACGAAAACGTCCGAGATCGCCAAACGCGAAGGAAAAATCAAATTCTTTATCTTTAAGCAAAATCTGTTTTTGGTCGGCATCGAGTATAGAAAACACGAGCTGTTCAACTTGCGCTTCATTCAAAACCGATGAACCGGCAGCCGGGGCTAATCTCCCGTCAACTCGAATCATTGGCGGTAGACCAACCTGCAAATGAAGGTCTGAGGCCTTCTTGGTAATTACCTGCTCGAGCAAGTTTTCAATTCTGAGTGCTGCTACTGTCATCCCACCTCCCTTTTAGGCATTATCTGCGGCTGTTACGCGGTTAATCTCTTCGAGCGTCGTTATGCCCGCTATGGCTTTGAGGTACCCATCTTCGCGCATGACTACCGTTCCTTGCTCAACCGCCTTTGCTTGGATATCACTCGCCGTCGCTCGTTTTAAGATCATCTGCTCAATGACATCGTTGACATCAATAACCTCGTAAAGCCCGACTCGCCCCTTATAGCCACCCGGCGTAAGCGATGTATCTTTGCCTCTGTATAAAGTATAAGCGGTTTGGGATACAACAGGCAAGTTATTATAGCCAAGTTGTTGGCTAACTGTGGACACATCGTCTGCTTTTTGAGGTAAAAGATGTCCAATATTATCATTGATTGCCTGGACTTCAACCTTATCAGCTTGATATGACGTTTTATTTTCTGCAATGCGCCGCACTAATCGCTGTCCAATAATCGTATTGACGGTGGATGCAATCAAATATGGCTCAATCCCCATGTCAAGTAATCGTGGCAATACACCAGCTGCCGAATTTGTGTGCAAAGTTGAGAATACTAAGTGCCCTGTTAACGCTGCCTGCACTGCTAATTCAGCAGTTTCTTTGTCTCGGATTTCCCCTACTAATACCACATCAGGATCTTGGCGTAGTATTGAACGAAGTCCTGTAGCGAAGGTTAGCCCCACTTCTGGATGCACTTGAATTTGGTTCACACCACTCATCTTGTATTCGACTGGATCTTCAAGCGTAACAATATTGATAGTGTCGTTTTTGATTTATTCGATGATCGCGTAAAGGCTTGTCGATTTACCAGAACCTGTCGGGCCGGCCGTTAAAATCATGCCGTGTGGTTTTTGGAGGCCCTTACGAATTGCTTCAAGGCTGGTCCCAGCGTAACCAAGATCTTCTAGCTTAAAACTGGTACCACTTTTATCAAGAATACGAATAATTACCTGCTCACCCCATACAACAGGAGAGATTGCGATACGAAGATCGGCATCTTGTTTGCCAATCCGCACGGTAAACTGACCATCTTGCGGAATCCGGTGTTCATCGATTTTTAAGTTAGAAAGAATTTTAACACGCGAAATCAGAGCTGGTTCGATCGACTTTGGTAGTTTCATAATTTCTCGCAGAACACCATCGATTCGACAACGTATCCGTAGGCTTTCTTCGAGTGGTTCGATATGTATGTCCGAAGCACGTGAACGAACTGCATACTCTAAAATAGTGCTTAGTGCTCGGCTAATTGGCGAATCCTGTACAATCGTTTTGATTTCTTCTTTTTCTTGTTTTTTTGATTTTCCACCACCAAGTAATGCTTGCAGTGAATCTTCGTCTTCTGCTTCGGTTTTATTTGCCGAACTAATGGCTTCGCTGACACCCTTTTGGAGGTCGGTATTGTACTGTTCAAGCACGTGTCGAATGCCTTCTTCTGAAGCCATGTAAACCTTCAGTGGCCGTCCAATTTTATTTGACAGAAAATCAACTGCCTGCACATTGTTCGGGTCGAGCATGGCAATCGCAAGTCGGTTTTCCATTTCGCCGAGTGGAACTGCCATAAAGCGCTCAGCAACATCTCGACTAAGTAAACCGAGTACGCTAGGACTAACTTTTGAAGCTGCCAGATTCACATATGGCGTCCCAAGCACTTGTGACGTCACCTTGGTAAACTGCTCACTTGTAATGTGGTTGTTTTGCAATAAAAACGTCAAAAATGGCAGTTTTAGCGCTGCTGCATCTTTTTTAAATGTCGCGATTTGCTCGGTCGTAAGAAGCTTACTCGACACTAATAGATCTTCGAGTTTCCGCTGATTTTCCTCAAGAAGGACACTCACTACTGGCCTCCTTAATTGGTGAATGGCTGATCTGTCGCCTGCCCGTTCCCGTTTATGGTAACTGTTGGGTCAATTGCTTGATCGTTAAAAACACGGCTGTCTGGTATCGAGAAATTAGGTGAAATGGTCGTCACTTGTTCAACCTGCACTGGATTATTTTTAGGCTGTCCGATAACCGCATTGGCTACAAAGAAGGCGATCACACCAGTTACGGCAACAATTAATACAATCGCTGCGACATCATTCTGTTTCATCGTACCTCCGTTTTTGTAACATCAAATGATCGGGCCGGCTGGTAATACGTAACACCAGATATCTGTGCCTCGAGTGTTTCATTATTACCAGAAAATGATACCGTGCTCACTTGTATCGGTCGAATGCTTTTCTCTAAATTTGCCATAAACTTTTTTATAGCTTCATAATTACCACTCACCTGAAGCACGATTGGAATTTCCAGAGGCTGTGAAACAGGCGCTGAAGTAAGCGCATCTGCAGACGCATCTTCGCCAACGCCACCACTCAGCTTTACCCCAGATGTTACCGCAATTGAGTTAAGTGATGCGGTCAAAGCTGCATAATCATACAGTGGCGGCAATGCATGTAGTATAGTTGTTGCGTTTGTGGTTGCACTGCTTTCGAGTGCCGGGAACTGGTCACTTAACTTATCGATGTTGGTGAGATTCGTATTAACAGTATCTCGAGCTTTGGTTTTTGCTGTTATAACACGGTCGTTGTAACTCTTTTTATTCCACATAAACCGCGTTGAGATCAGGCTAAACATTACAATTACCGCCCCAACAGCCACCGCAATAAATACGGTACTGCTTGCACGCTCAAGTTGCTCTCGTTTGCTCTTGATAGTTTTTGGTACGCTCATTGTTGGCCTCCTCCGATTGTCGGGTCAGAACTGAATGGCTGTGCATTGGGCAGCAATAATTTATCTGAAGATGCATCTACGGTAAGCTGTGCATCAGAAATACCCTCTTTAAACATGACTGGGTCGATCGTAAATGTAAGCTGAAATCCAATACTTTTTGTCGTCTCTGTTTGATCAGATTTACCGAGACTGGTAAAGACAATCCGAGAAAATGGTTGCATGCTCTGTGTGCTATCGTTTTGCTTATAGCTAAATCTAGCGCTCTTCAAGTTATTAGTGAGCTCATTTGTTTGCTCAAACGCGCTTGCTTGCCCAGTCAGTGAGATACTATTGCTCGTAAGATCAAGTCGTACTTCACTATAGCTGACAGCCTTAGGGGTGACACTCGTAAGATACGTGAATAGCCGAGAACTGAGCAGTTTATTGTCTTGTAAACCTGGTATTTGCTCAAGTACTCCCTGTACTGTCACGATTTTTACGCCATCTTCTTTACTTTTGATTTCGCTAATGCCCGTATCAATATCACGTTGTAAATTCGCGCGGTGGCGAGGCTGCACAACTTGTACGTATAAGAACAATAACGCGAGCACAACAATCGATATCAGTGATAACAGCGCTGACGCAACAACCACAAGATGCTTTATTTGCTGAGCGCGGAGGTATTCTTGCTTTACATCAGGAAGGAGATTAACTTGAATCATAGTCCACTCCTCTGAGCTAAACCGACTGCCACTGCAAACTGGTTATTAATGGCCATCAGCTGTTCGTGTACTGAATTACTGTAGCTCACATGCTGCCAGCTATTGCCAGGCTGTACCGGTAAGTTACCACTCGCAGCAGAGATATACTGGTGGAAACCAGGCAGCAGCGCTGCTGCACCAGATGTAACGATTTGATTCACTGCTGTATTCTGATAGCGAGAGCTGAAGAATTGTAAAGATTTTTTAACTTCTGTTGTCATAAGTTCTGCAGTTGATTCCAGTGCTCGATAAATCTGGCCTTCAAGCTTAGTGTTATCGAGGCCAAACTTGTAAACAAATTGTCGCGCTTGGTTCTCTTCGACACTCAACGACTGCATAACAGATTTCACCATCGCCTGCGCTCCGGTTGGAATCGAGCGAACTAGCCGAGGCGCACCGCCAAAGGTCACAATAATATCAGTTGCAAATTCGCCAACATCAATAATTAACTGAGCAGCAGCACTACCATCGGAAAGTGAACGCGTAATGGCAAGTGCATCTGGCTCTAGCCCAATGACATTGAGTCCCAGTGATTCGAGCATTTCCATACGCTTTTCGACAAACTGGTTACTGACACTGGCAAGCAGTACTTCACTTTTATCAGGGCTGACTGGTGAATCACCTAAAATTGCCCAGTCAAGCTTTGCTTCATCAATACTCATTGGTATGTACTGATCAGCTTGGTACTTAATAGTGCTTTCCAGTTCTTGGCTTGAAAGCTTTGGTAAATCTACAATAGTGACAAACGTTTTACTCGAAGGTAAACCTGCCACGACATTCTTGGTGCCCACGCCAACCTCAGCAATAAGCGCGCCCACAACCTGACTTATCTTAACTTGATCAGCAGGCGCATCTGAAAGAGAAATTTTGGGATCAATAGCGGCCGCACCGTATCGAACGAGGGTATGATTTGAGCCGCTACCACGAAGCTGCACTACCCGTATACCCGAGCTGCCAATATCAAGTGCGAAAAAGTCGCCCACCACATTAAAAATCGAACCTTTCATGCTTAATTTAAGTGTACCATAAGCATTTTCGTGATACTAGTAGAAATCACAATAGCAGCAATTAAAAATTCTACATTTTGAAGCTGCGGCTGGTTTTCGCTGAATCAACGTGTACCGACCGTTAATAGACAGGTGGAAGTTCAACCGTTGATACAGGATTACTCACCCCTTGATTTGCTTGTGTATTAAATCTTCCTAAATAACCTTCCGGTGCAAAATTCACTCGTTCTGCCGCACAGTCGGTCGGAGACTTTCCGTACAGGCAGCTTTTATCCACAACCCCTTCAGTAACTCCCACGGTACCAAATGTGCCCTTCCATAGTATTCTTCGTGCGGTGAGTAATCCATTGATTACCAGAGATTTTCCGCGGTTACATGAATTAATGGTAAACTGCGAGTCCCATTTACCCACACCCCCGACGGTGCTACAGGTATCAATCACACCGTCACTGGCTGGATCTCGAGGATACGCAATAAGCTGGGCGTCTACCTGGTTGACACCTTTTTCAATGTAAATGTTATTAGCAATAATTCGCAGATACGGAACATCAGACACATTTCCAACCACTTGTTTGTATGTAAGATCACCGGTAATCGTAACATCACCTTTCACCACCAAGGTTTTGTTACCAGCAATCTCGGTTGTACCCGTAAGTACCAGATCCCCTGTTAATACTATGTTGCCTGCCCCAGAAGCTTGTAATAAGGCGTTTTTAACTCTATTGAAATCTCCGACCGATCCTCCTGTAAATATCGAGGGCTGGATAGTATCTGGGTCCACTTTAATACATGGCACCGGCGTTGCTGCGCCACTTTCGCCATAAAACTTACCAGCTGAACCAACAGGTGCATTGAGGTTTGCATTAAAGACATTCGCAAACAAAAGATCTTTTATATCCCCTCCGCGTACATAGCCGTTATTTGCCAAGAATGTATTCGATCCTTGCCCTCCAATGAAACCACTGGCGAATGCTGCATATTGACTGCCGGAGAAGCCCCACGTATCTTTTTCATCAAAGAACCCATTCGTTTTTATTGCTGCGTTCTGTGCCTTTTCAGATGGCACACAATTTGGAGCAAACGAAGCCCCACTCATCGCGTCCGATCCTTCAATTTTAATATATGGCCGATTAGCTGGTGGTTCAACGTACACCGTTATCACACAGTACCGATTGCCACCCGTACTATTCGCTAAGTAGTATGTTGTTGTGTTGACTGGTTTAACAGTTGCACCGGCAGCTGTCTCGCCAATCGCATTCTGTAAAATAGTTCCATCTTCTGCATATGCTCGCAATACTGCGGCACCTGGACCGGCAACTTTCCAGCGAAGCTTAGTAGACTGACCAGTAAATATCGTCGTAGAGGCTGGAGCATTAGGCAACCCGGACGGACTCAGCGCCTGACACGCTAAATCCGGAGCTGAAGGGCAGTCTTCATCAGTCGGGTCCTGAGGATTACAATTATTCGATCCTCCTTGAATAATTGTAATGGTAAACCTCTCGTTTAAGTCATTGCATCCTGGCCCAGTAATATCGTTTGTGGGTTGTACTGCAGGGCTAGCACACACTCTTCTCCCATTTGCAAGTGCCGTACTCGCAACAGTAGTATCAATTGTTATCGTATAGTTTATACCAGAAGAAATACTCGAGAGGCCAGAGATTGTAAACGGAAAATTAGATATTCCCGTCCATGTATTGCCCGGTACGGCTGCATATTGTCCCGTGCGATCAATTCGTAATGATTTGCCATTAATGGCACTCATGGTTAAACCAGGTATGGCCGGACTCGAACTAATTGTAGCACTCTTTACGTAAAGGGTATCGTCGTTAATCGTTTGATTATTAACACCTCCATCGCTCCGAACATTTACATAGCCATACCCCTCACAAACTTCACCTATTGCATTTGCTTCAAGGCCAAGGCTTTCTGTTCCCGCAGGAACAGAAACCGCACCACTACGACCACCGGAAGTAAGCCAATATCTTCTGGAATGAAGAAACTTATTTTCTGTACCACGAGCACAGTCACGGTTACCAAC
>CAZNJH010000025.1:0-615 GCA_964573355.1 uncultured Candidatus Saccharibacteria bacterium
GATAAACTGAGTATAAAATGTGTACAAGCTGTGTGTTGGGCTCGGATATACTTGGGTACAACTGCTGTTTCTCCACAGCCGTCCTTAAGAAAGCGGAGTGTTTGTGTACAAAAGAACATATCTCCACAATTCTTTCGCAGCTTTTCCCCAGCTCAATATGCCACGGTTTACCCCTGTTTTTATGATGGTTTATCCGCCGATTCCACAGGGCCTATTATTACTACTATGTATAAAAAATTTAAAAACATCATCTTAGTAAAGCGAGGTATTTCATGAAGATTCAAATAACACAGGGTAATTTAAGCAAAGCGCTTGGATTGCTTTCACGGGTTGCGAGTACTCGAACACCGCTCCCTGTTCTCTCTAACATTTTACTTAAAGCTTCTGAGGGCTCACTTGAACTTGCAGCAACAAACCTCGAAGTAGCAATTACCTGTAGAGTTACCGGTAAAATCGACGAGGAAGGTTCAGTTACTATTCCTGCACGTTTACTGTATGTTTTTGTTTGAGTGTGGGTCTATTTTACATTTTGTGTGTTCGAATCTCTCTGAACTATAAATACACCCTTAAACTTTCTTTTTTTTTGTTTGTTTGTTATCTAAATAGGTAAATAGG
>CAZNJH010000025.1:625-9138 GCA_964573355.1 uncultured Candidatus Saccharibacteria bacterium
ACTTCACGATTTTGTTTCACAGCTCCCTAAAGAGCTCACCGTAAGTCTGGTATTTGAGGGAACGAAACTGTTTGTTTCGGCGGGTGCATATAGTTCGCACATACAGGGCTCTACTGCTGAAGACTTCCCTGCTCTACCGACAATACAGGGCGGTGTTTCGGTAGCTGTTGAAAGCGAAAAACTTAAAAACGCACTTGATACCACGATGCTCGCGGCATCTCACGACGAAACACGACCGATACTTGGCGGTGTTTATATGCACACTACTAACAACACCCTGCTTATGGCGGCTACGGATGGGTATCGGTTGGCTGAAAAAGAGCTCACCGAGACTGATGCCGAGGTTTCAGCCGTTGTCCCGGCTTCTACGCTACAAGATGTACTCAGAATTATGCAGGATAGTGGCGAAGAAACTACCACACTTCAATTTGACGAAGGTCAATTTGGGGTTACGACTGAAGAGGTGCAGCTTGTGAGCCGGCTTGTGGACGGTCAATATCCAGCATATCGGCAATTAATACCTGATCAGAGTGAAATCAATTTTACCATTGCCCGAAATGACTTTTTAACCGCAGTAAAATTGGCTGGGCTTTTCGCTCGAGAAAGCGGCGGCAGTATTACTATTAACGCTTCAGATACTGATAAAACAGTAACTGTCAGCTCGATCGCCTCACAAATTGGAGACAACAGCTCGTCTATTGCTGGCGAGGTAAGCGGTTCCGGCGAGGTGGTTTTAAATGTGAAGTATCTTACCGATGCGCTCGGTTGCTTTAGCTCGGACCAGATCAATTTTCGTTTTAGCGGATCAATTAGTCCGTGTGTTATCACGGCTGAAAATCAGCCAGGCTATCAACATATCGTGATGCCGCTTAAAAGCTAGTTTACTCACCAGGATTTGGGAAATCTATCACGATACGATTCACTGGTGGGTCAACTTTTGGTGTTAATAGTTGTATTTGTAAACTTGAGAGTTGTTCGCTTGAAAGACCAAGGTTGCGAAGTGTGGCTAGTATTTTGTTTTTTGTTAATGATCGATCAAAGCTGTACCCAATGACCACGCCGCGGTGGTGATTAATAAACGAGCCATCTTCCCCGTCTGGAAGCATTGCATCTAGGCGAACAGCACCTGAGAACTGGCTGTCAAGCAGTAGTTGGTAGAGTGAATACGGTAGATCAGATGAAGCATTGGCAGGGCGTGTAGATATATACACCCGACCGTTCACCACCTGTATGTCTTGCACATCAAACCCGTCCACCTTATACACTACCTCGGATTGTTTACTTGCTTGGCTGTAACGCCATACAGCACCGTCAGCGAGATATAATAGCTGATCCTCTATGAGGACGAGCGATCGCGCAGGTTCTCGGCTCCCCCAGATCGGCTGACAATAAAAAGTTTGGTTTGTGAAACAGAGCACAGGATAGTTGTCTTTAATCGACTCCCCTACCATCGCAATGGTTTTGTCTTTCAGGATCTTAATATCGCGCACAAAAAACTTTGCGTCAACTGCGGTCTCTGAGCGTAGCGAACCAGAAGCGGCGACGTATGAACGAATGGTTTGCGGCTTGTCGACTGACGATTCGTCAGTATCTCCTTCGAATCGCTCTGGATTTGCCCCATTTAAGGTTACGAGGGCTGAATCTTGACTATACGCAACAACGATATCGTCACTTTTGCTCAGTTGTTTGCCGTTGGTTGAGCCACGAGCGAGATTAGAAAGTGTTACATAACGCTGATTCATAATTACGCCATCAGTAAGACCTGTTTCACTATTTTTCACAAGCTGCGGCGTGGTGCTGATCTGGCCGGTAAAGTATGGGGTAACAACTGAGGTAGACGCGTTAACCTCACCTATACTGAAACGTTCTTCGGTGTATGGAGCTTGAAGTACATACACAAAGCCCTTGGCACTGGGCGAGGTCTTGATGATATTGCCAATGCTGGTAATCGGCTGTTGATTAGCATCGCCGGTAATTTTTGCGAGGGTTTGGGAGCCTTGGTTGCAGGTGCTTGAAATCGTAACGTCGGCCGCAGGGTTGTCGTAGAGCAAGCAGCGGTTTCCGACCGAGCTTAGTTTTTGGGTTGATCGTTGTGGTTTGGGGTTGAGTTTAAGGGTGGTAGGAATTAAAAACGGTCTACTTTGGGCGACAACGCCAGTCATTCGCTCACCTTTTTGGGCGGCCACATACCACTTGCCCAACTGCGTAACTTTAATGTGCCGCCGCCCCAACTCACCTTTAAATGCTGTAGCCGCAGAATCTTTGCTTAGTGATACTAATACCGGTTGATCGCTTTCGATAATAAATATTCCGTGCGTAGTAATAAACGCAAGACCGAGAAGCAAAAATACTATCAGGATATACCTCACTTTTATTCTTTGTAGTATGGTAGCCATCATGGTGCGTCGTATGCTCCCTTCTCGACATTAATATCGACATGAAAGTGGTTGTCGTGTCCAGACAAACACTGCATGTTTATTGGCTTACCCTGGGCGTTGGCGTAGTCAATAATCTGTTGAGTCGAGGTATCGCCGCTTGGCTGACACCACCAGATATTTTTCACTAGCCCGGTGTCTACCCAGAGTTTGCCAAAGTCTACCGTTGCCTCGCTGCTATAATTGCCTTTTGTGTGATCGGCGGCATACAGCTTTCCTGGTGCATCAATATCTACCGCAATTCCTCCATTATGTGATTTGTGTCCAGACGCGTTTAAGTCGCCGACACTTACTTTTGATTGGCCGTCATACTTTGCTTTGTAGGCTTTTGCAACTGTATATATGGCGCAGACCAGTTCTTTCTTCCCGAAGCGACGTTTCTCAGTGGCATAGATTGCATATTCGCCATTTGGGGCATCCGGAAGTTTGTAATAGGTGGTGTCACCTACCTGCTTGGTTTCAAGTCCTAATCCCGCAGTGCCTTCATTAGGGCATTCTACGCGTTCAATGTTTCCGGTGCCTGTTGAAGGGCACCCATTTGAGGGTGAAGAAGTATCAGCTGGAGGGGCGGAGGGGGTCTCACTGATATTGTAGGTGACCTCGCTTGAAGGTGGTAGGTTGGTGTTGGCGGCAACCCACTCCTGAATGTATTTTATGACACTGCCCACAACTTTCGTATAGTTGGGGTCCGTAGCGTAAATTGGCGCTATCACAGCTAAAAACCTATAAGGATCATTAGAATACTGGAAAGCATTCGCATAAGCGGGGACCCTTCGTAAGACTGCGTCGTGATCAGCAAAACCTTCTTCCGGGGTCGCGTATACGCGGAAAGCTGCCATAACTGTTCGCTCTTGGCCGTTAATAAATTCGCGGGTGGGTAATGTAACGGTTGGCCCAGTCCAGCTCGAGCCAGCCTTTACGCCAAAAAAGTTGTTGTATTTGAGGGCGAGAACAGAATCGAGTCCACTTTCTACGATTGCTTGGGCGAGCGTGACTTCGTACGGCACGCCAGTGGTAAGGCTATTATTGTAAGCAGCCTGCACGTACTTTCGCAAAAACTCATCACGGCTTTGGCTCCCTGAAGACGCATCAACTTCAGACGGGTCTGTAGATCCACCGCTTGAGCATTTTTTTAGCACAGAGCTGGAGTCATAAAACGGCCGATTATTAATGAGTGAATTAAGACGGGTTTTTGTAATTGCGGATACGTTTGCCTGCACGGAACTAAACAGCAGTAGGCTAATAGACAACGTGGTAAGCAGGAGTTTTTTTGTCGGTAGTGCTTTACCTAACATGCTTCTGACGTCCCCCAGTGCCAGGCTTCATTGGCATAATTTTTAATGCCAAAGCTCCGAGCATTTTGTGACACCCACCTATATGTCGGGTTGTCGGCTGTTTGTGGGTTTGCGCATGTTCGTCCACTCGACGGGCCATTTGTAGCACCGTAGATTTCGGCAATATCAATAGCGGTCCCAGCTTGATGGTTTGAGGTGCCTGGCTTGGCAACATCGTTATAGTTGCCAAACGGGCACTTGTCATCAGTTCGACACAACTCTTCTTGATGCGCCATGGTACGCCAGCTACTTCCTGCGGAAAGGCGCACCCCAGCTGCTTTAGCCGCTTCGCCAAGTTTTTGCCATGCCTCGGAAGCTATAGAGCTTACGAGTGCTCTGCCGTTTGCACCAGGTACCGCAAACCTAGACTCATCTGATGACCCCGGGATGCTATTAACGGCGCAGAGGCGAATTCGTATGCGCTGCCCTTTTGAGTATGCGTCTGTTCGTTCACCTAAATCTTCAGTACCGGTAGCGCACGGGGTGCTGAAGGTGTCACTGCCGATTTCACCCGGATCCGCGCTTTCGCTAGGAGCTGGGGTACTGCTTTCTTCGGTTACATCTTGCAGTGCAATTGCTTCATCTATGGTAATTACATCACTTCGATACAGTCGCCACCTGAAGAGGTCTTTGGTTGCTGCATTTTCATTCTTTAATGTCTCGAGGCAGCGTTTTTTAAGACTATCACCATTACCAGCGCTCTTAAACAGCCCCGACTTATCTTCGCTTAAGAGAATATTGGACATTTCATTTTTGGTTGAATAACAAGCACCAAAGCGTTCATCGTAACTTTTAACCAGTTGTCTACCAGCGGGTGTGTCAGCCCAATCAGAAATGCGAGCCAGCGGTCTTCATAAGCTCTTCTTCTTCAAGTGTGTAGCCCCACTGCTGGATTTCATTATTTGCTTCGTCATCATCTTTAGTCGATGGCACGGATTCGGCGTAGGCTTTGCTATCGAGTGCGAGCCGAGAGCCAATTAAACTGAGCGCATACTTTTGTGGCGCCATTTTCATAGGGTTAAGTGTTTGCATCGCAAACGTTTTGGCACTCTTGGCGTCATACGGCGTATATACTGCCACCCTAGAGGCCGCAGAGTACGGATCGTTAATATTAAACATGCGCGAAGCAAAAGATTTAGTCGATTGCTCTTTTAGGTAGTCGGCGTATTGTTGCTTTCGGTACTGGGCGTTAACGGTTGCATCGGTCGGGACACCGTACATGCGGGTTCTGAGTAGGCTCGCCTGCATAACGTTTGTGCCCGCAGCCGATTTATTTGCGTAATCATCATCAGAGGTACCGGTATACGTATGTCCACCAACACCATTAGCAAGCTTGATTATTAAATAGGTCATGCCGACTAGTGCCCCAGTTTCAAGGGCGATCGGAGTCCCCCTTCTTATAAAGGTGGCAATAATGTTTTTAATGGTGATGTCACTAATCTTTTGCGTCGTTTTATCGATGACGCCTTGAATTGCTTCGCGAATAATGCCGGAAATTCCCTTTTCTGTTACTGCAGTAATTAATCTTCTAAACATACCTTCTGCTACTTCACCGCCGGCCGCACCTGCAGCACCTCCCCCTCCCGGCCACACCGCATTGAGTGCTGCTTGCTCAATTAACGCTGTGCCTAGTCCAAAAATAAGACCCCCTGCAAGAGAGTTGATCTTTGAACAGAATTCCGTAAAAGTCCATGCCGCAGGGCTCACGTCATTAAGTATGGGGATTTTTTCTTGCCATTGTCCACCAACAGTAGCTCGTCCTGTATTCCAAGCCTTATTGGCTCCGTCGGCGATTCTAGCAAATATGCCTAACCAGCCCTTGTCATTGCGGGGTTGTGGCGTATCAACTTCCGGCAGCTGGCGGTAATCGCGCCAGTTCATATTCTGGGCGGCTAATTGATAGCTTGCTTGATCACTGAAGCTGCCGAGTGATTGCCGGGCTGCACCAACGCTTGCTGCGTTCATTGCACCTTCCGATATTTGGTCAGATGAAGCCTGTAGTTGCCCTGCGAGCCGGACAGAGGCGTCGTTACTTTGCTTAAGGGTCTGAGGGTATGACTGATTAACGGCGTTAATGGTGCAGAGGCTGTAGACAATCACAGAAGTGGCGCCTTCAAGTACCTCGCCGGCCGCACTTCTGCTCAAAAGTCGCTTGCTTTTGCCCATGGCTTCTATTTGCTCATCTACCACATCCGCGACTGGGTTATCTATGCCTTCAGCTGCTACTTTATCAACATTGTCATCTGCTGCCTGTCGTGCGGCGTCTATTTCAGGATCACCGGTCGAGATCTTTTCTGGATCACCAACAACTCGGTCGATTTGCTCGGTTTGCTCTACTCCTAGTGCCTCCTTTGGTGATTTTGCAGCCCGTATTTTGGCGAGTTGTTTTTCTGACCACCGAAGCCGCGTGAGCCCTACGCGCTCGAATACACCATCTGAAGTTTTACCAACTAAGCTCGAGGTTTCAGCAAGCTCCGGACTAAACTTGCGAATTGAATCAGATAGTTCGTTAAATGCATCGGCGCGCTTTAGGGGGTTGGCTCGCAAGCCATCGAGGGCAATCTCATCGCCATCGTTAAAAATAATCGCCGTGATATTGTTATCGGCATCTCGTACATACTTCAGGGCGTTTTCGTCCTCAAGTGTTTTAAGTACCTTTTCGATATCAAAATTATTCTTAAGTTTGTCGAGGTTGCTGCTTGGGGTAACGCTGCTGAGACCATTGCCAGACTTAACCCGCACGTCCCCTTCTATCAGCCGAACTGTAACGTTGTGACTCATCCGATTAAGTCGGTACATACCATAATTTTTCACGACAATAGCAAGCTGCTTTACGCCAAACCCCGAGGCTAACATGAAGATAAAAAACAAAAATACCAATGCGGTGCCAACGCCGAATGTACCAAATAACCAAATGCGAATTCGTTTTTTGGTCTTTGACCGACTACTCCCGATAGCCCCAGCTGCAAAATTTCCGCTTACACGGTTTTTTATCCCCTTTTGTTTTCGAAGTTCTTGCCGAGCAGCTTTGGTGTCGGCCGATGCGCTTCCTTCTTGCTCTGCTGCGGCGAGCGAATCTCTTCCGGCATCACCTGTGTACACAAAATTACTTTGGTCACCAGGATTTGTAAGCTCTCCGTTCGCCGCGGCTTCTTGTGGTGTAGCACCCTTATTAACCGTTTCTTGCCAATTTTTTTGAGCGGGATTTCGTTCGTCGATGTCGGTTGCCATGGCTAGGCTCCATTACTATTGGCTGCAATGTTTCCAACGTTGTTGCCCTGGGTCATTACCTGAAATGCTTCTTGTGCGCGGCTGGCAACTTCTTGCACCTTTTTAATTTCTTCTGGGTTGGTTGTGATAAGGCTAGTCTCGGTTGGACTGGCCACAACCTGAATATGGACATGGTTTTGCCCGGCAAACAAGAGACCCTGCCCGACGGGGAATTGGCTGAGTCGCTTGGTTTCTTCACTGGTAAGCTTAAACACCGAAGCGAGCACGTCAACGGCTGATGTTGATTGTTTCAGAAGTAGTTGCATGGATGAGTTGGATACAATAGCTCGGCCCATTGGGCTGCTCATCATGTCTTCAACATCTTGGCTAATGGTCGTAAGACCGAGATAATATTTACGGGCACGCTTAGCCAGTGAGAACATAAAGTTTGCTGAATCTTGATATTTGAGCAGCTGCCAAGCCTCATCAACAATGAGGTTGCGTCGCTTACGGTCGGACTTTGTACGATTCCATATGTGATTAAGAATGATGTACATAGCCACTGGACGAAGCTCGTCTTCAAGATCACGGATGTTGAAGACGACCATGTTGTTGTTGATGTTAACATTACTTTGTTGTGAGAAAATGCCCGCGAATGTACCGGTCGTATATTTGCGGAGTCGTTGGGCCATGCTTGGTCCAGTCCCCTGCATGTGCAATAACGTTTCATACAAATCGCCAATTGTTGGTGGCGGTGTTTGGTGTGTCAGTGGATCACCGGTGATGCCCGCCTTGGTGTAGGTGTCAATCAGTGCTTGGTCAAGGTCGGCTTCCTCTACGGGGCTGAGGGCGCCACCCATCATGAGGCGCATTAAGCCGTGGAGTGTAATGAGGTTTGCGCGGAGGGCATTATCAGCTTCTTCTTTGTCCACCACCTGTGGCAGATCAAATGGGTTGATACGAACGGTTGAATTAAGACTCATGCGAATGTAGGCGCCACCAACGGCATCACACAATTTTTCATATTCATTTTCTGGGTCGATAATCACAATTTCTGTACCAAGCATCATGGAGCGCACGGCTTCGAGTTTCACCGCAAACGATTTACCAGCACCAGATTTGGCAAATACGACCATATTCGCATTTTCGAGCGTGAAACGATCAAATAGCACCAGGCCATTATTGTGCATGTTGATGCCGTAGAGAATACCGTTTTCTTGTGTTAGGTCTGCACTGGTGAACGGGAAGCTGGTAGCAAGTGCGCCGGTGTTCATGTTGCGACGAATCTGCAATTGGTCGGTAAACTGTGGAACGGTAGAATTGAGTCCCTGCTCCATTTGCACGGTTGCTGGTTTTGAGTACACTAACTGTTGCCCGAGCGTGGTTTCAATTTTATGCTGCGTGTATTCGAGCTCCTCAAGACTCGATGAATACAGCGTGACATACAGGCCAAAGCGGAAAAAGCGTTCCTCACCAATTTGCAGGCTATCACGAAGTGCTTCGGCGTCAACAATTGCTGCTTGTTTGCCTGGAT
>CAZNJH010000026.1:0-8891 GCA_964573355.1 uncultured Candidatus Saccharibacteria bacterium
CTCAGTTGTTAGAGCGCTTCCTTGCCAAGGAAGAGGCCAGGAGTTAGAGTCTCCTTACCCGCACCAATTTACTGCATAATATCTAGAACACCCTCCATGGGTGTTCTGTTAATCTATATAGTATGGAATACTCTCAAAAATATACTTTGGTAGCTTTTGTTGATCCCGTTAACGTGGGCAGAGAGTTTGATATGTCAGATTGGCCGTTGCATATAACTCTTGCCGACGTATTTGCTATTGATAGACCTGGTTCAAATATTGAGCAGAGTCTAAGAGATCGCCTGAAAAATCAGTCAGAACTAAGAGTCGTAGCAAAGAAAGAAGCACACCTTGGTGATACTGAAGCTGTTTTACTAGAAAAGACTGATCAACTATACGCGTTACATTTAAAGGTAGTGGATTTACTAACTTTAAGTGGTGCTAAGTTTAACTCGCCAGAATTTACTCGCACAGGCTTTATCCCACATAGCACAGTTCAAAAGTCGGGCAAATTAATTCCAGGGGATGAAGTTTTAATTAGCCAACTCGCCCTTGTAGACATGTTCGTCAATAACAACTGGCAACAGAGAAGAGTTTTGAGTACATTTGAGTTAAAAGAGACTAATAAATAATCTTCGTGCTATTCTGGTTGGATTTGCGCTTTGGTACTGAGAAGCCACCACCCTCAATCACCCATACAAAAAGTTTAAGTACATTTTGTAAAGTCGCCCCATTAGATATTCAATCTTTATAATCAATACTGTATTTTCTAACTCATATAGTTTTTGTGATACTATTTTGTTATTATTAGTTTATGTATATTTTTGTTATTAGTGTTGCTAATCGTGGGATCGGTCTCGCACTCACAAAGTTATTTGCAGAGAATAGTATTGTATACGCTTTGTGTCGCAGTGAATTCCCTGATAATGAACTGAACGAAAATATACGTGTAATTAATCTGGATATTACTGATGAGAGTGCAATTGCAGAGTTCGCCTCTAAGCTCAATGGTGAAAATGTCGCGATTGATTTGCTTATAAATAATGCCGGAAGAGCTGGTGGGGACGAAAATGATGCAGTAAGTACAGACATGAAAACGCTCACTAATGTTTTTGATACAAATATAGTTGGGCCGATGGTGCTCACATTGCACCTGACAGCAGCGCTGAGACGCTCTTCGGGCTCAGCTATGATCGCTATCTCTTCAAGAATGGGAACGCACGCAATGCTTGATGATTATAGTGCAGAGTGGTGGCCATACAGCGCAAGTAAAGCAGCGCTCAGTATGGCTGTAGCTGCATATGCCATTAATGAACCACAAATAAGATCAATCAGTGTTCACCCCGGTTGGGTAAAAACGCGAATGGGTGGAGATGATGCCAGTATTGAAGCTTCGGAATCCGCAGAGGGAATAAAAAGTCTGTATGAAAATATTGCTTCTTTGCATTCAGGTCGGATGTATAACTACGACGGCACATTGATGGAGTGGTGATCAGCTGAGTAATGCCTCAAGTCTTTGCTATAATTTTGACATGGCGGCGTTTGGAAATGGTAGGTTTGCGGCGAATAACACGGAGTTGTTATTAGGGGCAGATCTTTCGGCTCAGGCACGGGACAGTGAACTACAGGTCGTATTGCCTCAAGGTCACCCTGAAATTTTAGCAGCACTGGTATTTCATCTTTGCGAACAAGCCGAACGACTCAATCCGTATATAGCGGCACTTATAGATGAGCAGGGTTATCCGGCAACAAATAGGGGGCATGTGCTTGATCCAATAATGCGTGACGACGGTAGTATGCATCTGCGTCCCTTTAGGAGACGGTTTATGGTGATTGATGATGTTTATACGCAGAGAATGGGCATGGAACTCTTGCTGGGTCGCCCTTTTGATAACTCTGAAACCAGAAGAGGTATAGCAATGCATCTAACCAATGAAAACTGCGATGCCCTGACAGGTGAGGGTGGACTAACTGTGACGGACGAGGAAAAGAAAATCATCCGCGGTTATACACGAAGGTTGTTTGCCGAGGTTATGGATAATGTAGACCTGGGTGCGGAAGCTGAACAGTTTTCAATCGATATTCAGACTGATTACAGTCAATCAAAAGATTAATAATTCAAAAATCAATTACTCATACAATGTTAAAATGGTTGAAGAGATCTTAAAAAGGAGTAGAAATGGCTAAATATGTTGATGGATTCGTACTAGTGGTCCCTAAAGGCAAAGAAGAAGCTTATAGAAAAATGGCTGAAGATGGTCGTGACTCTTGGATGCGTCATGGTGCGTTGCAATATTTTGAATGTCGTGGTGATGATTTGAAGCAACAAGAAAATGGGGATGAAAAATCTCGCGCGTTTGCAGAAATGACAAATGCTGCGACCGATGAAAATGTCTGGTTCTCATTCATCGTTTTTAACTCTAAAGAACATCGCGATGAGGTGAACAAGAAAGTCATGGAAGAGATGGCCGAAACATACAAAGATATGCTTGATTTTGAAATGCCCATGGATATGAAAAAAATGGCCTACGGTGGCTTTGAAGTGGCTGTTGAGGGTTAAAAATTTCTGAGGTATCAGGTAGAGGATAAGTGGTTAATAGCATTTTTATATTTTGATCATGGCTTTTAAACAGTCAAAAACGAGTGCGTAATATCATTAAAAACAATAAATATATATTGACAAACGATAAATAATTTCTTATCATTACACTATGAAGAAGTATATTACGTACCTTACACATCACATTTCTACTATATTTTTGCGGCTTGCGCTTGTTGGTCTTGGAATGTTGGTACTGATGCTATGCGCGGTAGTATTACCGGCTATTTATAGTGGCTGGGGACGTGAATTCCCCGATCTTTCCGTACTTCGTTTCCCGATTCTTCTAGGTTTGTGTGCAACTGCAATTGCTTTTTTTATAGCCCTGCTTCATTCTTGGAGACTGCTTGTGTACATAGACGCCAACCAAGCATTTTCATTCCAGTCAGTTCGAGCACTGAGAGTGATTTCTTGTTGCGCACTGGTTATAAGTGTTCTCTACGCGGCTGCGATGCCGATTCATTATAGTGTTGCACAATCAGAGGATGCGCCTGGTCTGATAATTTACGGCTCATTATTTGTGTTTGTGCCGGTAGCAATTGCGGTATTTGCTCGTTTGGTAGAAAAGTTATTACAGCAAGTTATTACGATTAAGTCTGAAAATGATTTAACGGTATAAGTTTATGGCAATTATTATAAATCTCGATGTTATGTTAGCGAAGCGTAAAATGAGTCTCACCGAGCTTTCGGAAAAAGTCGGTATTACCATGGCTAATCTTTCAATTTTAAAAAACAGTAAGGCAAAAGCTGTTCGGTTATCCACGCTTAATGCTATCTGCGCGGCTCTTGAATGTCAGCCTGGTGATATTCTTGAATACCAAAATTAAGCTGATGGCTCAGTATATCTGGTATAATACCATCGTTATGGCGCGGTGGCCGAGGAGTTAGGCAGCAGTCTGCAAAACTGCGTACACGAGTGCGAATCTCGTCCGTGCCTCCATAACATTTACTTGAAAAAACAAATACATATCACGCATAATAGAAGTGTTCACTCTGGGCGAGTGGCGGAATTGGTATACGCGGTGGACTTAAAATCCGCTGGTTGAATAAACCTTGAGGGTTCAAGTCCCTCCTCGCCCACCAAAAGATCTCAATAAATGAGATCTTTTTTACTACGAAATGCTATAATAAGAGGGTATTAAAAGGAGATAGTCATGATGATTTTATTGATAGTTGGCGGTGTAATTGTACTACTGCTTATATTTCTTTGGTTAACCTATAACAGTCTAGTTAAAACAAATGTTCGGGTTGAAGAAGCTTGGAGTGATATTACCGTACAGTTGAAGCGGCGCCTGGACCTTATTCCAAACCTTGTTTCTACAGTAAAAGGATATGCAAAACATGAAGCTGAAACGCTCGAAAAAGTGGTTGATCAGCGTTCAAACGCAATCGGCGGATCAGTCAAAGAAACGGCTGAAACAGAAAATATGCTAAGTGGTGCACTTAAAAGCCTCTTTGCGGTGGCGGAAAGTTACCCAGACTTGAAGGCAAACCAAAACTTCCTCCAGCTGCAAGATGAGTTAGTTGATACGGAAGATAAAATTCAAGCTTCACGACGCTTTTATAACGGTGCAGTCCGTGAACTTAACACAAAAGTACAAGTATTTCCTACGAATATTTTTGCCGGCATGCTTGGCTTTAAGAAGCGTGAATTCTTTGAAGTTGAGGACCAGGCGGTTGTTGAAAAACCAGTTGAAGTTAAGTTTTAAGCAGTATACATGTACTCCCAGATAGCAGCTAATAAACGAAAAACAGTTTTTATTATGAGCATTTTTGTGCTCATAATCTGCTTAGTTGGCTATGCATATGGTCTGTACGTCGGTGATTTTAGTAGTGTATATGTCGTTTTCGGGTTCGCTATTATCTATAGTCTGATAAGTTATTTTGTATCTTCACGAGTGGCGCTAGCGGTTAACGGCGCAAAACAGATTCAAAAACAAGATAACCCGCGCTTGTACCGCATAGTGGAAAATTTAAGTATTACCACTGGTATGCCAATGCCAAAGGTGTACATTATTACTGATCCGGCTGCTAATGCATTTGCAACGGGCCGCGATCCGAAGCATGCTTCGGTAGCTGCAACGACGGGTATTCTTGACTTACTTGACGACAATGAACTTGAAGGTGTCATGGCCCATGAAATGGGGCACGTTCAGAATTATGACATTCGGGTTATGATGATTGTCTTTGCTTGCGTGTCCGTAATTGGATTAATGAGTGATTTTTTACTCAGAATGATGTGGTTTGGTGGCCGTGATGACGACGAAGGCGGCAGCCCAATCGCCATGGTGTTGGCATTAGTTCTGGCAATTGTTGCGCCGCTTGTTGCGACATTGGTGCAGCTCGCTGTGTCACGAAGACGAGAGTTTCTGGCGGATGCAACCAGTGCGCTCACAACACGCTATCCACAGGGTTTGGCTTCTGCGCTCAAGAAAATTGAACAAAATGGTTCAGTTTTACAACGACAAAATAGTTCAACAGCTCACTTCTTTTTTGCAAACCCGCTTAAAAACAGAAGTTTTGCCAAATTGTTTAGTACCCATCCGCCAACTCAGGAACGAATTGCTAAATTAGAGCAAATGGGCGGGGAATTATAAACAATGGCAGTCGTAAAACGTGGTGCAAAAAAGATCGCCTCCATTTCTAGTCGAGTGCAGATGCTTCGCATAAGTTTTAAGAAGTACCGCACACACCAAATAGCTAAAGAGGTACGGTGGGTGCGAAGTGTGCCAAAAAAATTAAAAAACGGAATTTTGGGTCTACCAGAATGGTTGAAAAACAGACCGCAGGTGATCGGGTATTGGCTCAGAGAAAGACGTAAAATAAAGAAGTATCGTTCGTTTCGACTGCAGAAAAAAATTAAACCAGAACCTCGGTTTATTCCTTCGAGTACAACGTTGCTTAAAAGTTCACTCAAATTTATGTGGCAGCATAAGAAAATATTCTTTTACATTATTTTGATTCACGGAATACTGTATGTGACCATCGTAAGAAGTCCAATTAGCACTAACATTGGCGCCATTAGGGATTCTATCGACAACGTACTTGGTGATAATAGCCAAACAACACCAAAAGGAACGCTTGCAACGTTAGGAACGGTGCTGACGGTCTCGGCTACCAGCCAGACTAATTCTACGCTTGCTGGTGTGTTCGTGCTTTTGATGAGCTTGGTGTATATATGGGCGATTCGCGAATTACATGTTCGCAAAGATATTAAAGCAAGGGATGCGTACTATAACAGCATGGCGCCATTGGTGCCCGTAACACTTGTTTTAGTGGTACTTTCATTGCAGCTCCTCCCGTTTGCAGGGGCAAGTTTTATCTATGGTACGGCACGTACATCAGGGGTGTTTGCAAATGGTTTTGAAGATCTTTCGGTGTTTGTAGTTGCGCTACTGATCGGGCTGCTTTCATTTTACTGGGTTACTTCTACGGTCATTGCGTTTTACATTGCTACGCTGCAGGGTATGTATCCTCTGCAGGCACTTAAAAATGCTCGTAAGTTGGTTCAGTTTCAACGGTTCCTAGTATTTAAACGAGTACTGGCGCTGCCGCTGCTGCTCGGTATGCTCTATGTTCTACTGCTCACGGTCACTGTTCGGTTTGCAACAAACCAGATATTTTTTATTATGGAACTGCTGCAGTTAATTGGGCTGCCATTGGTGCATGTGTACGTATATAAACTATACCGAGCATTGATATGAAATTCTCAGATGAGTCGCCAGAAAAAAGAATTAAAAAACTCCGTCAGCTGATTAACGACTATCGGTACCACTACCATGTGCTTGACGAATCAATTATGAGTGAAGCTGCTGCTGATGCACTGAAGCACGAACTTGTACAGATCGAAGAGAAATACCCAGAACTTCTGACCCCCGATTCTCCAACTCAGCGCGTAGCGGGCAAGGCGCTTGATAAATTTGCCAAAGCTCTACATCAAATTCCTATGATGAGCCTGCTTGATGTTTTTAACGAAGCAGAGGTATTGGCTTGGATACAGCGCAACCAGAAAATACTGAACACAACATTAGCCTCATTCTTCTGCGATATAAAAATGGATGGCTTGGCATGCGCACTTATTTATCAAGATGGGTTATTCACACAGGCGATCACCAGGGGAGATAGTCGAGTTGGTGAAGACGTAACTGAAAATATTCGAACACTCGAGAATGTTCCACTCCGGCTGAGGGTAGCTAAAGGGTACGAATATTTATTGCGTGGGAGGACGGAAATTCGTGGTGAAGTTGTTATGTATAAGGCTGATTTTGAGCGGCTCAATGAGAAGCAACGAAAGCTTGGGTTGCCTGAATTTAAAAACCCACGCAACTTAAGTGCCGGTACAATCCGACAGCTTGATCCACGCTTGGTTGCCCAGCGTCCATTGCACCTCAGGGCATACGATATGCTCAGGGAGGACCCAAAAGAACTACCTACCTACGACTATGTCTACCGAGCGCTCCAGGCAATTGGCATTACCACCAATCTACAGGCAAAAGTCTTAAAAGACCTACCAGCTGTCATGAAATATGTTGAAGCATGGCAGACGAAGCGCGAATCATTGCCTTTTAATACTGACGGCTTAGTGATTAAAATTAATGATAGGGCTGTCTATCGAGCGCTTGGTGTGGTTGGCAAAACACCTCGCGGTGCCGTTGCCTATAAATATGCCGCTGAAGAAGCGGTGACAATCGTCAAAGATATTGTTATAAGTATCGGTCGGACCGGAGCGGCTACCCCAGTTGCGGTGTTTGATCCGGTACAGGTTGCCGGCACAACGGTGCAGCATGCGAGTTTACACAATGCTGATGAAATTGCCAGAAAAGATATTCGGATAGGTGACACCGTGATTATTTTCAAAGCTGGCGATATTATCCCGCAAGTACAATCAGTGTTAACTGAACTGCGACCAAAAAATGCAAAAAAGATTAACTTCGGAGCCGAGTTAATGCGTCAGTATCCGGAACTTGAATTTGTCCGCCCGGAAGGCGAAGTGGTGTATCGAGTAAAAGGGGTAACGGGCCCACTCCTTTTGAAACGGGCCCTCGAACATTACGCAAGTCGTGGTGCACTTGATATTGATACGCTGGGAGAAAAAAACGTAGTTGCGTTGGTGGATGCAGGGTTAGTAAGAGATATCGCGGACATCTACAGTTTAAAGAAATCTGATGTGATGTCGCTCGATCGATTTGCTGAACTTTCTGCCGAAAATCTCATTAAGGCAATTGCAGCAAGTAAGCAGCCAGCACTGGAGCGTTTTATTTTTGGGCTGGGGATTCGCCATGTTGGCCAACAAACTGCGATTGATTTAGCTGAACACTTTGAAGATCTTGATCGGCTCAGTACAGTAACGATTGATGAGCTTCAATCAGTCGAAGGTATCGGAGAGGTGGTTGCTGAGTCGATCCTGGCGTGGTTCGCTGATGAGGATAATATACAACTCCTCAAAAAGTTCACAGAATACGGCGTTCGACCACGGTTTACCTCGAGGTCGTCCGGTCCGCTGAGGGGTATTAGCTTTGTTGTCACAGGCGCGCTCAAAAACATGAGCCGAGATGAAGTGGCAGAGCGAGTCCGTGCGCATGGCGGCACCTTTCAAACTGCAGTTGGCAAAGGCACTACCTATCTGGTTGCCGGAGGAAAAGTAGGCGACAGTAAGCTAAAGAACGCCCAAAAATTTGGCACCAAGGTTATTGACGAAGCTACATTGCTTAAAATGCTCACTTAGTAATGACGCATTCGGTAGTGCCTCGCATGTTTGAAGGCTTGCGGTGCTTCGATTTTTCACGACAAAACAGGATTACAGTCAGGCCAAATAAGTCTTAATATATTTCCAGCTAGTAAATGTTGTTTTAAATCAGTACAATAACGTAGTTATGTTTAAAAACAAACAAACTAGATTTTTCTGTTTTTCACCACCGGTGATGCTTGCTACGTTTATGATTGAAATTGTTTTAATGCTGCTGGTATTGGTTAAAAGAAGGCTCAATACTACTGCAAAGTTAATTGCTACCGCGCTCTTCTCTCTGGCATTCTTCCAGCTCTGCGAATATTTTGTTTGTGGTGGTCTTGGTGTAAACGCCATGATGTGGTCGCGGTTCGGATTCATTGCAATTACTACACTGCCGCCGCTTGGACTACATATTATTCATGAAGTTTCAGATCGTAAACTACGATATCCTGTTAGAGCGGCCTACAGCGCCATGACCGCTTTTATTGTATTTTTTGGATTTAGCGAAAGTGCATTTACGAATCATCAGTGCGTGAGTAATTATGTTATTTTTCACTTACACGCCGGTGCCGGCTATTTGTATTC
>CAZNJH010000027.1:0-8683 GCA_964573355.1 uncultured Candidatus Saccharibacteria bacterium
GATGCAGACTAATCGTGGCGAGGCAATGCGAGCTGGTCGACGTAATTTTGAAACTGCAGATAAAGCGGTTGATCGTTGGAACGTGTTTGAAAAACATCACGAACATCAAGTCGAAACCATTCCAAAACTACAACCAGAGCGTTTAAGAATTACCATTCTTGGTGGTCTTGAAGGTATTGGTGAAAAAAATATGTCAGTCATTGAGTATGGCAAT
Source organism: uncultured Candidatus Saccharibacteria bacterium (assembly GCA_964573355.1). Lineage (GTDB taxonomy): Bacteria > Patescibacteriota > Saccharimonadia > Saccharimonadales > UBA7683 > UBA7683. The sequence continues at coordinate 215 of CAZNJH010000027.1, forward strand.
GACGCCATTGTGGTGGACTGTGGTTTTGACCTCTCGGTAGACCTACCAGGGGTTAACTTTGCCATCCCAGCTACCAATTATCTGGAAACTATTAAAGATAAGATTCGCGGCTACGTTATAACACACGGACACATGGATCATACTGGTGGTTTACCTTACGTGGTGCCAACGTATCCCGCGCCAATCTATGGGAGCCACTTTACGGTTGGTATGGTACAAAAACAGTTTGAAAATGTACAAGAAAACGGTATTGATTTTGTGCCAGAAGTTGTTGAAATGCACATGGATACGCACCAGCGCCTTGTTATTGGGCCTTTCACGATCGAATGTCTACGTATAACACACTCTATCCCAGATGCTTCGGCCGTCATCATTGATACACCAGTTGGACGAATCATTGATACAGGTGATTTTCGACTCGATCCCGAACCGCTTGATCAGATGCCAAGCGACGTTGCTCGCATCAAGCAAGCCGGCGATGACGGCGTGCTCCTACTTATGAGCGAAAGTACAAACACTCGCTTTTTAGGGCGTACTCCTACTGAACATACCTTGCAGGCATCATTCGATGATTTATTCGCGAAAGCACCTGGTCGTATTTTTGTGGCAATTTTCTCTACCAACATGAACCGAATTCAGATGATCATCAACTCGGCGGCCGCAGCTGGCAAGAAAGTTGCGTTTGATGGTCGCTCAATGATGTGGGTCGCTGAACTTGCGGTACGCCTCGGAAATCTTAAAATTCCAAAAGGCACGGTGGTTCCTATGCGTGAAGCACCAAATGTTACCGATGAACAACTTGTCGTTGTCTGTACCGGTGGTCAAGGTGAGCCAAATGCTGCCTTGCAGCGTATGAGTATTGGTGAGCACAAGCACATTAAACTTAAACCAGGTGATACGGTGATTGTTAGCTCATCACCAATTCCTGGGAACGAAGTGCGTTACCAGCAGATCGGTAATGACCTTGCTGATCGAGGTGTGCACATCTTCCGTCATCCTTCAAAAGATGTTGACGGGTGTGGCCCGTTGCATGTTTCTGGTCACGCTAATCGTGATGAACATAGGGAAATGATAGAAATGGTGCGGCCAAAGTGGTTGCTTCCAATTCACGGCGGCATGCTTGATCGCAAATATCACGCTGATGTCGCGGTTGAAGCGGGTATGAGTCGTGACCAGGTTATTTTAGGTCGCAATGGTTCGATCATTGAATTCGATAAAGACGGTAAGCTCTATGATGGCTTGGAAGCTCCTGCTGGTGCAGTTTTGGTTGACCAAACTGGTGCAGTCGTTCCTGGATTAGTTGCAAAAGACCGCCTGCTCATGAGTGAAGAAGGCATGGTGGTGGTCATGTTAACCGTTGATCGCAAGACAGGGAGGCTGTTAACGAGTCCAGATATTATCACCCGTGGGTTCATCTACATTCGTGACAATACTGAGCTCATGGATGGTCTACGAAACGAACTCAAACGAGCTGCAACGCAACGCTTTACCCGGGTAGATCTTGATCGATTCAAGCAAGAGCTAAAAGATCATATTGGTCACTATCTTTACGAACATACCCGCCGTAGCCCTGTGCTCATTCCGGTAGTAAATGTTATTGGACCAAATGGTCAATCGAGCCAAAAGCCAAAACCACAAATTGATTCCGGCCGCTAATTGATCCTAGTTTTGTAAGTATCTGGGGCTATTGTGGTCTGGGAGAACAGTTCCATTGCTACTTTATTAGTTCAATGTTATAATAACTCATAATCCTATGAGTGAGTATGAAATAACAACCACCCAGCAGCAAGAGTTGCAGCGGCTTGAACAAGGTATCGAGTTTAGTGACGAAACTCGTTTCTATATGAGCAAGGTTGCTTTACTTGGCGTTACTAGTCCTTCTGCTACCGGCTCAACTACTTTGATCGAAAAAACCGGGTTTCCTAAAGTACCGGGCGCGACAACACGTAACCAACGACATAAGGGTGAGGCTGGGATACGCTTTTTACCACACACTGCTGCTGTTATCGACGAATGTATAGATAAAGCTAGGGCAGGCGAACTCGTGCAAATTAGGCTGAGTGGGGAAGGAAGGGTCTATTTGTCCGAAACGGTTGACTATCAACAAGGACAGCTTCATTACTTGCCTTACCGATACAGCAGCTTGTACCGGTCGCGATCGTCTCTCCTTTTAACGAATGGGCTTTGCGATTTGAAGCTACTCGTGGCCCATTTTCTGCCAACGGTGATCGATTGTGGGATGATTTTGAAAGTCTTCAATTTACAACTACATTCAGCGATGCAGATCATGATGCAGAGTTTACTGTACTGGTGAACCCGCAAGGTGCCGTAGATAGAACCGCTGCTCGTTTAGTAGAGCTTGCGTATGGGGCGCAACTTTCTGATGCAGAACGAACAGAAGGGGACTTTGTACGGACAGAAATGATACAAGGCCTTTCAAGCTTATTTTAACGAGCTGAAAATTCTAGATACTGCCGGTTGTTGAGGTACGATTTTTCTATGATTGCTTTAAAATTTTCGATGATATCATCACCAAGATTTTGTGGATTAACCCAGACAAGTTCGCTGCATTCATGCGGCTCAGCATTAGTCGGTTCTTGATCGGTCTGAAGGGTAAAGATTGTGCTCAGATAGTTTCGCTCGCCGGAACGTCGGGCTTCGAGGCACAAAAATTTTAGCTCAACTGGGTCGACGGAAATACCAAGCTCTTCTTGAAGTTCCCGTACGGCACCTTCGGCAGGCGTTTCTCCAGCCTCAACATGGCCACCTGGTATACAGAGCATACCATCGCCCCAGCCTTTATTTTGACGCCGGCTCAATAAGATCTTACCATCTCTTACGAGTAGCACATTGGTTGCGGTTAAATAGTGGGGTTCATGTGACGACATAATTACCCAGTATACACAAAATAAATCGTGAATAATCTGTTGTAATTTTGTAGTGCTTATGGTATACTACTAGGGTAATGGCAAAAAGAAAAAGATCCTCTAAAAAGACAGCTAAAAACGCACCACCGAAAGCACAGCACCTTCTTCCGAGCGGATGGTGGGAGCAGGTCGTCAGTATTGTTATTGGCCTCACAGCGGTACTGTTGATTTTAGCAATTTTCAACCTTGCCGGTCCGCTTCCACAAGGCCTCCTAGGTGCTTCTCGGACGCTATTTGGTTATAGCGCATTTGTGTTGCCGCTTGTTCTAATTGTGTTGACTGTTCAAAAAATGCTTTCTGAGGAAAATCGACTTTCACTCGGTGTGTATTTTGGTGCGTTTGTATTTATGGCCAGTCTGAGTAGCTTTATACATTTGTTTGTCGATAAAGCTGAGTCTGCGCAACTGGTGAATGCCGGACGCGGTGGTGGTATGGTTGGTGCTACACTCGACCAGTTCCTCAGTAGTTTTTTAAGTTCAATTGCTGCTGGTGTAGTCTTATTTGCACTTATTTTACTTTCAGTACTGTTTATTTTTAAGATACCAATTAAGAGCGTCTTCTTGGCATTCTTTGGTATATTTAAGCGCGACGAATTTGTTGAAGATGGTATGCAAGCCAAAAATGCACACACAAAAGAACCAGAGCTAAAGCTCAACACCGGTGGTTTGCTTGAAGACGATGGCGTGGGCGCAAAAGAAGATGCCAAACCTCGACTGTCTTCGCTCAAGAATTCAGTAGTTCAAGATAAAGCCGAAGAAAACAAGAATGCGCTGACCATGGCCAGTGATCCAAACTGGAACTTCCCTGACCTTGACCTACTTAGTAATAAGCAGAGTAAAGCTGACGCCGGCGATATTAAACACAACGCACAGGTTATTAAAGACACCATGGCCGATTTTAAAATTGGCGTTGAAATGGAAGAGGCTAACGTGGGGCCAAAAGTTACGCAGTACACACTAAAACCGCCAGCTGGTGTGCGCCTTTCTAAAATATCGTCACTTGATGGTAACTTGGCCTTAAGCTTGGGTGCAGAAGCAATCCGTATTGAAGCACCAATTCCAGGGAAACGAGCGGTGGGTATTGAAGTACCAAATAAAAAAGCAGCTATGGTAAATCTGCGTAGTATTTTAGAGTCGAACAATTGGAAGAGCAGTGGCTCGCCACTTGGTTTTGCGATTGGTAAAGATATTTCTGGCAACGCGGTCATAGGTGAGCTCGAAAGCATGCCGCACTTGCTGATTGCTGGTCAAACAGGTTCTGGTAAATCAGTCATGATCAATACATTGCTCACCAGCTTGCTGTATCGTAATTCCCCAGCCGATCTGAAGATGATATTGGTGGATCCGAAACAAGTCGAATTAGCTCCATATAATCACTTGCCACATCTTCTCACAGAAGTAATAACTGAGCCAGAAAAATGTATCTCTGCCTTAAAATGGGCAGTGAACGAAATGGAACGACGTTATACGTTGTTGGCTGAAAAAAAGCAGCGCAACATCGCTGGCTTTAACGCGGCGAATCAAGAAGACCACATGCCATACATTGTCATCGTTATAGATGAGTTGGCTGATCTTATGATGCTGGCGGCTCGCGATGTTGAGGCGTTGATTGTGCGGATTGCTCAAAAAGCTCGAGCGGTCGGGATTCATTTGGTACTTGCGACGCAACGACCGTCGGTCGATGTTATTACTGGGCTGATTAAGGCAAATATTCCTGCGCGTATTGCCTTTACCGTAGCCAGTCAGATTGATTCACGCACAATTATTGATCAGGCGGGGGCAGAGAAGCTTCTTGGCAAGGGTGACTTATTGATCACTACGGCTGCTAATCCAAAGCCTCGACGTGTTCAGGGCGTATTTGTGGATGATCCTGAGGTAATGAAGGTGACGGATTTTATTAAAATGCAGCGGCCACCAGACTATAATGACGAAGTTGTTACGCAGCCTGTCCAGATTTCATCAAAGGGTGGTTTGGTGATGGATAGTGATTCAGGGAGTGATGATGCTATGTTTAAAGATGCCGTACAGTGTGTTATTGAAAGTGGTAAAGCTTCTGCCAGTCTGTTGCAACGACGACTTCGCGTAGGGTATGCACGAGCTGCCCGGTTGATTGAAGATATGGAAGACCAAGGTATTATTGGCCCTGCTGATGGCGCTCGCCCACGTGATGTGCTCGTTTCGAGTTTAGATGATGTGTTTGGCAATCATGCTGCCGAAGACGATAGTGAAGCGTAGTTTTTGTTCTAAACAACTGATATGCTTAACGCATGTCACATATTCATACTAATACTGGCGAACATGACTTTTGTGCTAGTGGATCCATAGTGCGTCTTGATAGTACTGATGTGCCAAAAATACTGCTCCATAAACATAAAAAACTTGGTGTATTCATACAGTTTGGTGGGCACGTTGAACTCAACGAAAATCCATAGCAAGCATTACAACGTGAATTACTAGAGGAATCCGGCTACGACCTTGATCAACTGCAGCTCCTACAACCTCCGTACGTGCTCTCAGCCGCTAAGGGGGTCATTTTACATCCGACTCCCGTAGCTCTGTTGACTCATGATTTTGATGATCGACATAAACATACTGACATTGAATATGTATTTATAACGAGAGAAGCACCGCGACATGCTGTCGCTATAAATGAATCGCGTGAGATACAGGGCTTTACTCGCGCAGATCTGGACGAGGCAAGAGTAGACATACCGGAAAACGTCCAAGAAATATCTCAATTTATTATGGATGCCTGTTTGCTTTCATGGCACCCCGTTGATCCAATGAAGTACGGCCTATAGGGTGCTCTTGATTGCATGTTCTGATTGTAAAATTGGAGCATGCTACTGTTGACCAACAGAGGTGATTTTGGTATAATTTGTGTACAATATTAACTCAAGCGTAGTTATGTGAGATTACGCTCCTCCAAAGCAGTGCGCAGCGGATGGAACCGAAGGGAGTTCTCGATGGAGAAATTGTACGAATTAACTGTACTACTACACCCAGATCTTGAAATTGATCTGGAAAAACCACTAACTAAAGTTGAAAAAATTATTACCGACAATGGTGGTAAAATTGTTGCCCAAGACAATTGGGGTAAAAAGAAACTGGCGTACACAATCAAAAAACAAGATTTTGCAGTGTATGTATATTTTGAGGTTTTAATTGCACCAGCAAGTGCTAATAAGGTACAGGCGTTATTTAACATTACTGACGAAGTAGTTCGTTATCTTATGGTAGAAAAGGACCTGAAAGCTCCTGAGGCCAGTGAAAAGGCCGAAGAAGCAGAGCGAAGCTCAAAGGAGGGCTAGTATATGGCAAAGGGGTTTAACAAAGTAATTTTGATGGGTAATCTGACGCGTGACCCAGAAACTCGTCAGACACCGAATGGTCAAAGCGTTACTAACTTTGCACTTGCCGTAAACCGTACCTGGAAAGGCCAGGATGGTTCAACACAAGAAGCAGTCAGCTATATTGACTGTGTTGCATGGGGTCGTACTGGTGAAGTTATTGCCCAATACATGCAAAAAGGTCGCCCAATTTTAGTTTCAGGGCGGCTTGACCAGCGCAGCTGGGATCAAGATGGTCAAAAGCGGAGCAAAATTGAAGTTATTGTAGAAGACTTCAATTTTGTAGGTGGTGGTAATGATGGTGGCGGTATGAGCGGTGCTTCTTCAAGTAGCGCAAGCACCACCAGTGGTAGCTCTAAAAAGAACGATGATGTTGTCATTGAAGATATCGATGACAAGCCAATTGATTTAAGCGAGATCCCATTTTAAGGAAGTTATATGCCTGAGAGGCTTACTGTCGAAGCAGCGCAAAATATCGATTTGCCTTCCTGGGTTCACCCAATCCAAAGAGTAAGAAGAATACGATCTGTAGCTGAAAAAAGTTGCGCTACAATAAAAACTGGCCTGAGCCAATTGTCACAGTATCCATATACAAGAACCGGTTTAGTTAAAAGAGCGCAACGTCATCATTGGGCAACTGAGGCTTACATAGCCAGAATGAATACTAATAACCAAGGAGAACAAAGTGAATAATAAAAGAAAACCTGATATTGGATATTTTGATTACAAAGATATCAAAACCATGCAGAAATTTGTGAATCAGTTTGGGCAAATTGAACCAGCGAGTAAAACTGGGTTAAGTCAAAAGCAACAAAAACGTCTTGCCCTTGCAGTAAAACGAGCTCGCCACTTAGCGCTATTGCCATTTGTAGCTAATAGCTAAGGTGTATTTCACAAGTTTGACTCTGGAATTTGGGGGTGAGAACGGCAGCATTGAAAACATTTAGAGACCCTCACGTTTGGCAGGAAGCGTACAAACTTTTAAATGGTTTACAAAGAGCAAATAAGCAGAGAGGAGAGCGGGGTTAGATTATGAAATCAATAATCTAACTTCTAAAATCTAACCATGTATCAACCTACTGATCTCAAAAAAAATACCGTAATTCAGCTTGATGGCAAGCCCTATAAAGTCACTGACTATTCGCAGAAGGTGATGGGTCGTGGTGGTTCTATTGTGAATGTCCGATTGAAAAATCTTATTGATGGCAATGTGCTGGCAAAAACCTTTAAAGGTGCAGATAAAATTGAGCCGGCTGCTGTGAACACAAAGAACGTGCAATTTTTGTATGCAGATAGTGAGCTTCATTTTATGGATCCCGAAAGTTTTGAGCAATTTTCTGTGGTTTTAGATGTCGCCGAAACTGCCACCAGCTTTTTAAAAGAAGGTGACACCGTTGGACTCCAGTTCTTTGAAGGCCAGGTTATTAACGTGGAACTGCCAAAAAATGTATACCTTGAAGTTACTTACGCTGAAGATGTGGTTCGTGGCGATACCGCAAATGCTATAACCAAAGATGCAACGGTAGAAACGGGCCTCAGCGTAAAGGTTCCCGCGTTTATCAAACAAGGGGACGTTGTTTCGGTCAGCACTGAAGACGGCAGCTATCGGGAGCGTAAAAAGTAAGCTTCCATTATTCTCAGCTTGACCGAGGGTCCAGAATGAAACGGTCTATTTTAAACATAAGAGAATCCGAAGTGATTACAGGATGATACAGCAATGAAACACAGACTTGATCATTTATTGGTCCAAAAGCAACTTGTGCCGACGCGAAGTCAGGCTGAAAGCTATATACGTTTGGGGCAGGTAAAAGTAGACGGGAAGTTGATCAAGAAACCCGGATATTTTGTGTCTGAAGCATCGAAGATTGAATTTGGGGTGAAAGCACAATATGTTTCCCGAGCCGCTTTGAAGTTGGCTTCGGTAGCGCAAACGCTCAATCTAGACTTCAAAAATAAAATTGTGCTTGATGTTGGGTCAAGCACCGGCGGCTTTACCGATTATGCTTTGCAGCACGGGGCGCAAAAGGTGATTTCGGTTGATGTTGGCACCGATCAGCTGCACCCACGATTGCGCGAAGATGCGCGGGTAACGCTTCATGAAAAAACCAACATACTGGATTTTAGATTAGAGATGATTGATTATAGCGAAGACCAAAATAACAAAGCTTCAATAATCAACAGCATAGTTATAGA
>CAZNJH010000028.1:0-6632 GCA_964573355.1 uncultured Candidatus Saccharibacteria bacterium
GTCTCGTTCTCCATTCGTCTGTGCAGTATGAGGTGTAGATTGGTGCATCAGGGAACATAGTATGCAGTGCTTCTACTACTAACTCTGCACCACCACCGTATAGCCAATCGTGTACAATAGCTACCTTTTGCTGCTTCACCTTACTTCGCTCCGCGGCCAGTTAAGACTGAAAATATTGTTCTAATAACAATCTGTACATCCATCCAGATGCTCCAGTTTTGGACGTAATACATATCAAGTTTTCTGCGTTCTTCAAAGCTGATGTCTTTGCGACCAGAAATTTGTGCTAAACCAGTAAGGCCAGATTTAACACTTAAAATCAGACTTTTAAACTCATAGTTTTCGAGCTCACGCGGGACAAGCGCTCGCGGTCCAACTAGGCTGATGTCACCACGAACCACGTTAAAAAGTTGCGGTATTTCATCGAGACTTGTTCGTCGCATGAATCGTCCAATGCGAGTTTCTCTTGGATCATTATCAAGCTGATCACCGTTTTCTCGGTATTGTTGCAATAGGTCGGTGCGGCCCATTTTTGCAAATGCTTCTTCAGGGAGGAGCCCACTGTAGACGGGATTATGAGTTCTAAATTTAAAAATCAGGATGGTTTTATTAAATCGGGAAAGCCGACGTTGCTTAAAGAGTATTGCGCCGCGAGGATCACTGATCTTCATGGCAACCGCGAGCAGGAGCATAATCGGAGAAAACAGTATAAGCGCTATGCTACCACAGATAATATCCATTGCACGTTTCACCGCACGACCATAGCCAATGAGCGGCGTGGTGTGGACATTAATGAGTGGAAACGCTCCGAGTAATTCTACTGAATGACGCGCCGTAAATAACGCAGCGTGACTGGGTACAAATTCATAATCCAGGTGGTTTTCAATCGCGGCATTATAGGTTTTAGTGGTGTCTTCGCTGTCAGTTTGAATGATAGCATGTGGGTCAGTCTGTTCAATGACTGCGCTGAGTGATTTAAACTGTTTGCTTCTGAGTTTTTCAAAAATATATTGCTTGTTAGCTATGATACCAACTACTTTGTAGCCAGAGTGTGGATTCCCGTACAGATACTTAGTTAAAAAATATGTAGTATCGCTGTTGCCTACTAAAACCAGCCGAGTGATTCCATAGCCACGCTCGAGCATGTAGAGTCGGACATTTCTAAGCAACGATCTCACCAGCCACAGGAGTACAAAGCTACTGCATGCTACATAGATAGGCACGAGCTTGGCTGGAAACAGCACTTCAGTTGAAAAGAAGTCATACGTCACGAGCAGTAATACACCGAATAAAGAACCGAATAATAAACGAAGCGCTTCTTTGGGACGGCGCTCGTAGTTGCGCTTCGTATATAAGCCAAGTACAGCAAACATTAGGAGCCACAGTGGTAGCAGGGTTACCATCAACATAATATACGTTTTAGCGGGTACCGGCAGGGCAATAGGGCGCGGGTCAAGCGAAACCCGTAGAATATACGCTAGAGTGAAGGAGAGCAGGAGGGCAAACGCATCACCAGCAAGCAAAAGTATTTTATAGATAAACGAAAAGTTCTGTTTCATAAATATCTGGGGTTATTGTACCATTTTGATCGTCTGATACTAAAATGCACGTATAATTAGCATATGAATAAAAAACAGCTCGGTGGCTTACTCGGCTATTGCTTACTGGCAATTATGGTCCTTGTGCCGTTCCATGCACTGTTTACTACCTGGATTGGCTCTAACTATGGCAATTTGCTTATGTGGCGAGCATGGAAAGAGGTGCTCCTCGTGGCTCTTGTCTTTCCGAGTGTCTATTTATTTTGCGGAGATAAAAAACTGCGTGAAACAATTATGGCCCGATTAGTTAATAAGGTCATCTTAATCTATGCAGTGTGGCTTGTCGTTGTTTCACTCATCAGCTCGCGTGATGTCGACGCACTACTACAGGGTCTCGCCATTGATATGAGACCAGTCCTCTTCTTTGTGCTGCTTCAGATAGCCGTATTCTATAAGCCAATCGCACAGCGAACCTTGTATAAAGTACTCGTAGTCCCGTTTATCAGTGTAGTAGCTTTTGGTGTGTTGCAGATGTTTATTTTACCCAAAGATTTTCTTACCTGGTTTGGCTATAGTAAAGACAAAACAATTCCTCCCTACTTTACGATTGATGAACAAGCAAATGCTGTTCGCTATGCGAGTACACTGAGTGGTCCCAATACACTCGGAGCATACCTGACCGTACCTATAACTGTCTTAATAGCAAGCGTGCAAAAATATAGAAAGCAGCGCCCGTACCAGGTTGCAGCATACCTGTCTTTATTCAGTGCATTCATTGTTTTTTATGGCAGTCACTCCAGAAGTGCATGGCTCGCATTGGCGGTATCTTTCGCTGCTTACGTTTTTTCCAGGGTATCAAAAAAATACAAAGCAGCACTTATCGCCAGTACCATTGCCTCCCTAGCGTTATTTGGGGCGCTCGTGTTTCGCTATCAAAATAGAAGCTTTGTGCAAGACGTCATATTGCACAATAACCCAAATACAGGGGGCCGGGTGGATTCGAATACCGGACATATTACCGCGCTCAAAAATGGAGCCAAAGATATACAGGAGCGCCCACTCGCTGGGTGTGGGGTCGGGTGTGCTGGGCCCGCCTCCGTGCGGAGTAGTAACGGTACTAAGATTGCCGAAAATTATTACATACAGATAGGCCAAGAAGCCGGTGTAATTGGCCTCGGTCTATTCCTAGCGATTATTGCTTTGGTTGGAAAAGAACTCTATAAAAACCAAACTAAAAAACTGGCCTTTGCGTTGTTTGTGAGCCTGCTCGGGCTATCTGTTGCTAATATGTTGCTTCACACATGGGCAGATGACACGCTCGCTTATGTATGGTGGGGGGCCGCCGCTATTACGCTTTATGGTTTAAAGAAGCCCGCAGTTGCAAAATAAATAACCATAACGGTATACTACGCCTGGTATGGTTAAAACAAAAAGCAAACAACTGATCACCCAAATTACTGAATATATGGTGGCTGGCGGAGCATTTTTCTGGAGTGGGTATGCTGCGTTTGCGGTTTTCGATGCGGTGTTTCATTTACCGCTGTTTGTTGCTAAGCAGCTAGCCAATGGCATTGGGCTTACTATCAATTATATTCTTGAAGACCAGTGGGTCTTTAAAAAAGGTAAAAGCAAAAAATCATTTAACAAGCGAAGAGGCAGTCGGTATATTTTGATTACCCTTGTGAACTTCGGAATAGACTATCTGATCGTCTCACAATTAAAAGAACTTGGCATAACGCCCTATCTTGGGCAGTTCGCAAGTGCAGGCTTCTTTACCGTATGGAACTTTATCTGGTACAAATACTGGGTATTTGCACCGCATCCTTCAAAGAAGAAGGGGAAGCGCAAGGTGAAAAGATGACTGCTGTTCGACCAACTAAAAAACAACGCGAGTTACTCACTTATATTGAGCAATTTATAGCCGAACATGGGTATGGGCCCAGTTATCGAGAAATTATGAACGGCTGTCAGTACAATTCTGTGGCAACGGTAGCGGTCCACATCAATAATCTCATTAACCGGGGGCATTTAAAAAAACGTGATAACAGCGCTCGTTCTCTTGAAGTAATAAAATCTGATAATCTGACTACTGAATTACCGCAAATAAAAGTGACTGCAGCAAACGAAAAGTGGCTCATTAACTTAATTGAACATAAGTTTCATGCAGTTGAAACCGCCAAGCAAGTAGCACAAAAAGATCTTGATCAGCTCTATGTTATTACAGGAGCTTTGTCGGTCCTGGGTTTTGATGGTGCAGCCGTAGCCTTCAAGAGTCGTTTGAAAGAACTTGAAAAGTAGCCACGAGCAGTCAATTATCTTCTGAAAGCATGTAACCTCTGTAATACACGGTTCGTGTTGTGAACCCAAGCTATTGCCGCGTCAAATGCCGCAAGTGCTATGAGTGCGGCGGTTACGGGTTTTGTCATTGGTAGCAGTATGAGTGTACGTGTAAGAGGCTCATTTCCCATACCCAAAATCCCCACTATCGATATTTACGATTTATGACTATTTTTACCTCTGTTTTCTCTTTCTTTTTATTCTCTCTTACTTTTATATATACATATAGGCACAAAAAACTATGAGAAGATACGAGCCAAAGACCAGGTACAAGATTTCTGAGAGTCAGCTAAGACTACTGCTATTAATTATGAAGTTTCGGTTTGTGAGTAGTGATGTATTGGCAGAATGTTTAGCTAAAGATAGGTCAACCATATATGAGCGATTAAGTGTGCTGATCGATCAAGGCTACATCATTAAGGTCTATGATAAAACTCATAGATTACGGCAAAGACCAGTCATCTATTATTTAGCTCCAGCTGGTATACGCTATCTCAAGAAAGCCGGCTATGAAAAGACCAACCTACAGTACAAGAATAAGACTTTCACTGACGAGCAGATAGATGAGCAGTTTCTGCTCGGCCGGCTTGCCAGAGCTATTCGCAAGCCATACGGTGAGAAGATGTTTCGTTTGTATACCAAATACCAACTTGGCGCACATACGTTCTATCTGACTCCACCACCATATGCCAAACTCGTTGGTAAAAAAGACACCATACCGGACTACTTCATAGAATACTTCCCAGCATTTCACCCAAGCTGGAAGATTAAAAAGCGAATCAACCAGCATAGAGACTATACAGATGAGCATGACAAGAGCATCTATCCTCACGTGCTGCTAGTATGCGGGAACAAAAGCACTGAGCTACGGGTCGTGAGGATGACCCATGCACTCTATACTGACTTTGAGGTATTTACGACAACCCAAGACCGATTGCTCAGTGGCAATAAAGCAGTCTGGCTAAAGCCGGATGAAGTGAATTGGTATGAGGAGTTACAATACCAGAGCTTACCAGTGAGGTTTGAGCCGTAAAATGTGAAATACCCCTTAAAAGATACGATATATTGATTGGGCTTTAAGGTTTTACCTGCTATGGATCGACAACCTACTCTATATGACTTCGGTGGATACTCGGCCGCGTGAAGTATTTACAGGGGTGACAAAACCCTGTAGAATAGCGGTTGTATCAAGTTTTGATATGTACCTATTAATATAATATTCCGGCGTAGCTCAGCGGTAGAGCGGATGGCTGTAGAATGCAGCCTGCATGCGAAAGTATGTAGTGAAAACGGGGTGAATTGCGGGAAGCCTAAGTCGAGTATGATAAGGGAATCCGCAGCCAAGTCGAAAATGGGATCAAGGTTTTCGGAAGGTTCAGAGACTAGAGAGTGAGCCCAACAATAATCTCTCAAATAGCGCCCCGCATCTAAGTCTTTTATAGATAAGATGATGAGATAGTCCATGCTTTTACGAAAGTCTAAGATTACATGTAACCATTAGGTCGCTGGTTCGAATCCAGCCGCCGGAGCCAGAAATTTTGCAACAGAGGTAGACCTGGTTCCTAGACCAGGTCTTTCTTTTTTTGTAAAGCACCCCTGATCTGTTAAATAGTTCGAACCTAATCGCTCAATTTGCCAAATAACAAATAAATGTTGGAACCACAGAAAATGGCTGATTTTAAGCCGTTAACACCTAAGAAATAGTTCCAAAACTGACCTGTTTTCCTATGAGGGCTGAGCAATCTGAAACTCGATACAGTTCCATGACCTATCCATCTGTGCCTCGTCGGCCTTATAAACAGAGGTAATTAACTTATTGTTTTGGTATGATTAACTTATGACTGAAATAAAACTAGAAGAATACAAGCAGAAGCTTATATCTGATTTTCCTGACCTCCAAATAAGTTCCGTGAGATTTATTGGCTCCGGCTGGCATCATGATGCTGTTGAAGTGAATGGCAATATTGTCTTTCGTATTCCTCGCTTTGATCATGTTTCGGATAATACCGACGAAAGCGTTGGTTATGAGACGGCAATTCTGAAGTTGCTTCGTGGCAGACTTAAAGTAGCTATTCCAGACCCACTCTATGTTGCCAAAGATATGAGCTATTTTGGTTACCCAAAGCTCGAAGGTGAGCTACTGGCCGATAAATGGGATACTTTGAGTAAAGATGAAAAAGATAGGATCATTGAGCAATGGGTAGATATTATAATTGATATCCATAAGACCATAGATCTCAAGACTGCCAAAGAGCTACACGTGCCGTTATTTACAGACCCAGCCGACCCACTTAATGAAATGGCATGTAAAATCCATGAGGTTAAAGACCTCGATCCGATAGTTTACGAATTTGCCGATAAAGTACTAGCACTTAGTGACACGATTGGCACAAACCCTATTCAAGATACCCTAATTCATAATGATCTCCATTTGTTTAATATGTTGATCGATCCCGTCACACATGAGCTAACTGGTGTTATAGACTGGACTGATGTTTGTATCGGTCCGCTTGAGCGAGAGTTTTGTTGCTGGGAGTGGGAGAAGGGTGATACCTTAGTAAAATCTGTACAGCTCTACCAAGAAAAAACCGGCAAAACAATTAGCCTTGACCAGGCTCGATTCTGGAAGCATATAGAAACAATCACCGATATCGTTGAAGCAGCCGAGAGCAATGATCAGAAGAAGATAGATGAATCGGTCGATATTATTAAGTACTGGATGGCAAATGAATCCTGAAACAAAGCTAACGCAGGCAC
>CAZNJH010000028.1:6642-8583 GCA_964573355.1 uncultured Candidatus Saccharibacteria bacterium
CAAGTTGAGCTCATATGTACGACACACGGCATTCCGTATAGCTCTCATGAACGTATTACCACGGGCTTTAGCCACGAAGTGCACCGACTGAACGACGATCTTGTACTCAAAGTCTTCAACGCCACTATCCCTAAAGTCTTCAATGCTGAGCTGGCCATGCTTGGTAGTGACCTCGCTTTTCCGAAGCCAAAGCTCATAGCCAGTGATGATGGCACACTCGTAGGGCGCAGTTATATCATCATGAGCTATATTCCTGGTTCACCTCTTGGTACGGTTTGGCACAACGCAACCGACCTTCAACGCGAACATCTTATTGAGGCTGTGAGTAATGCCCTACGAACGATAAATATGCTTGACCCTGATCGCCTTGGTGGCGATAGCTTTACATCATGGCCTGATCAACTTCACTCTCGAGGAGAAGCCCTTGTCAGAGAACTGCTTGCAGATCAGAAGATAAGTAAGGAGCAGGCGGATAAAGCGTTGCACACATTACAAACTGACAACAAGTACTTAGTAACGGACAAGCTCCACAGTGTCTATTGGGATATTCACTTCGATAATTTCATCGTCAACGATAAGTTCGAGCTTCAGGCCATCATTGACCTTGAAAACACCGAACGTGCAGCGATTGACTACCCTTTATTTGTTATCTACAAACAAATAGATAAACCACACAAATATCTTCGCGAAGATCACGAGCAGTACGCAGATAAGGCAGATTACGAAAAGCTTGAGAGTTGGTACCAAAAGTACTATCCCGAGATGTTTACCTTTGAGAACCAAGCCAAACGAATTAATTACTACTTACTACTCGATACCTTGTGGCTCTGTAAAGACTGGTGGCAAGGAAAAGATGTGCATGAGGATCTAGCTCGTTATACTGCTGAGTAGTCTCTGCATTTGCTATCATTACAGTATGCAACTACTCTCACTTTCCCTACCTGAATACAAAGTTGACACTGAACCTGACCATAAATCTATCGGAAAGAAAATCGACGATGAATTAAAGAAGTGCTTCATGGGTCACAGTATCCTGGTACGTGGCATCGGCTCTCAAGAACATCCCGATAAAACGGTTGATGAACTTATTCAAACTATCGCAAACACAGGCACTGATCGTTATGACTCTCAGCGAGCTGGCGATAGATATGAAAATATACAGGGTAAACACATTGATCTCTTTGCCTTTCCTGCGCATGTTCAGCAAGACCTTGAGGTAGGCGACCAAGTAGTCTATGGGTTCTACCATAGCGCCATAGGCATCCATGGCCGCCCAACTCGTATCGATATTCTCACTATTTATAATGCTGATCAATTTGAGGTCGTCGAACATCAATATGAGGGGCGTGACGATGTGAAGCGAGATGGCTTTGTTTTCAAAGATCCTGCGCGCAAACAAGAAGCAGTACTCGGAATTATTAAGCTAACCTAGTCTGCTTTTGCTACACTAAATCCATGAATTGGTTTCAAAAGAGACTAACAGAAGCAACTCCACTGAAGAGTGTCACACTCACTTCTCGAGGACGTCAGTACAAGATCTATTTCATTAACCCTGCCGTAATGGAACTTAACCAATCATTTGGTCATATTGTCGGCAGAGATATTTATATACGATCAGATCTTCCAAAAAGTGTAGAACGATTTGTCATTCATCATGAAGTCTATCACTTAAACGACACACACACCTGGCTTGGGTGGATCGGTAAAGAAACAAGGGCTAACCTAGTCTGTGGTATAAACGATCCTATAGGACTCATTGCTACTATTAAAGCGAGTCTAACCAAGTTACGCCTGAAGGCTTACTGGAATGTCCTCATCCATAGGGGGATAAGATAAGTGTAAGTATTGGGTCGGAGGGGTCACTAATTGGATATATTTGACACAGTATGATACTTATGTTAATATCAGTGTAGTAATCAATCAAGGAGAAACAATAAGATG
>CAZNJH010000029.1:0-3771 GCA_964573355.1 uncultured Candidatus Saccharibacteria bacterium
ATCAAGTCATGTAATGTATTAATCAACCAAAGTTGTTGTTTGCGTTTAGATAGTTCTGCTGCGTAAATTAATACAAAATCAGATTCTTTAAGGCCAATTGACCTGCGAAGTTTGTTCTTCTGATTTTTGTTCATCTCAAATTTGAACCTATTCGCATCTACGCCAACTCCAGGCACGTACTCTACCTGAGTCTTGAGTCGTTTCTTGGCTCGTCGGTAGTCCTCTTGGTTGATTGTAATGAGTGTATCAGTGTATCGAGCTAAGATACGTTCTACTGGATAAAACAGCACCCAGTTCTGTATTGGGGCACCAGTATAAAAGTGAAAGCCGTGTGCCGTGTAGAGAACTCGTGTCCTGTTCGATTTGCGGGCTTTTATTGCAGCGAGCCGCGTCACTACGCTGCCCATTGGCGTGTGGGTATGAATAATCTCAAATTGCTCTTTATCGATTACCTTCTTCAGCTGGCGAATAGCCCTTAGATTATTGAGTTTAAAAGGGCTGCGCTCAAATGGGATGACTTGCTTAACGTCGCAATACGGGATCTTGGCTGTACCATTGGTTGCAACGTGAACTTCATAGCCTTTATCTTTAAAGTACTTAAGATACGGGGTATGGAAGTTGAGAATATGCGAGTCAACAGTAGCACTAAACAACACTTTTTTCATACTACGCCCTTATGCTTACATTGCAGGTCTGTTCGTCCGTAAGAGTATCGCCCGACTCTTGTTCAACTAGCTGTGTCTTAAGTGCCTCAATCTCTTCGTGAATCCCAAGTTTGTGCAGTTCAGCCCCGCTACGTTTTAAAAATGTTCGTATTGTCATAAGTACTACCTTAGCATCCATCATCATACTCACGTTGTCGACGTAAGCTAGATCAAACTTTAGTTTATCGTGAATCGTTAAATTGTTGCGCCCGCTCGCCTGAGCCAATCCGGTAATGCCGGGTCGGACCAAAACGCGACGTCGCTGTCGCTTCGTCATAAACCTGTAGTAATCAGGTATCCATGGTCGTGGTCCAATAAACGACATATCTCCCATAAGAACATTGAGGAGTTGCGGAATTTCATCCAGACTGAGACGTCGCAGTACCCCGCCCAGTGGCGTAATCTTATTGTCTGATCTGGTATCAAAGACATCGTTGTTGGGAGCCATGGTCCGAAACTTATACATTTCGAAGTTACCACCTCCCCGTGCTGTGCGTAACTGTCTAAATATAATGTTACCTTTCCGATCGAAAACGAGGTAAATAAATACGATAAAAAGTGTAACGGGCAGAGAAAGTGCGAGTAAAAGAATGCTACCGATAATATCAAAAGTACGCTTCAGGTGCTTCTGATACATAATCCTACCCCTTCACTGCTTTGTTGATTGCCTTGACCTTAGGTTTCGCGCCAGAGGTCTTGCTTCGTTTGCTTAGCGGCTTCTTTCTAAAATTAGAAGACGAAGACTTCTTGGTAGTTTTTTTACTGCCAGTAAGTAGAGTTTTGTTATTAGTCTTTTGAATCAGGTCATAGTCGTAAATGAAGAAGAGCACAATAATTGCAGCCAGTAGGCCGGCGATAGTCGTAAGTCCAACCTGAAGCGCAGTTCTTACATTGAAAGGATCCTTGGGTTCGTTAGCCGCGTCAACAATCTGAATATTGTCTGAGCCATAGAGGGACTTAGCTTCTTTTTTGAACGAGATTAATGATGCCCGAAGCAGTTCTTTGCTTTTTCGTGCATTAGTTGTCGCCATGCTTATGCGAATAACGTCGGTATCTTTGTTGTTTGTGGTCGTGGTGTTATTAAAAAGCTGACGGTAATCACCGCTGTAGCCTGTCGACTGAATGACCGGATCCAACACACGACGAGACTTAAATAGCTCAGTGTAGTTATTGTTAATTGTTGCGTCGGCGGTGGTTCGTGCTCCAACTACCAACAATGTCGCTTCGCTTTTGTACAGTGGAGTTTGAATGAAAAATGTATAGATAAGCCCAATAACAGCGCCAATAAACACAGCACTCAGAAGTATTAGCCAGTTGTTAGCATAAAATTTTATCAGATCGTAAACATTGATTTCCTGAACAGATTTCTTCTCTTCCACAGCTCTTCTTTCTCACATAAAGTGCTTCGATTTAATACTAGACTAGCATATTATTGACAGTATGTAAAGTAAAATACACACGGTATTTATATAAAAATCTCTTCCCAGATCTGATTGATTATTGCTATACTAAAAATCAACATACCTAAATGCGGTGGGAGAACGAGGGTTTGGAGCAGTGCAGGTATCCCAAAAAACGCAAAAGATAATAGCCATTCTGTGTGGTTTATTACTTTTGGCTGTAGTGATAGCTATATTTGTAAGAAACTCTCGCTCTGAAACTTCTGTACAAACCTCTTCTAGTTCAGCAAAAACACAGGAAACTAAAAAAACTCAAAAGACCGTTGACGTTAAATTAAGGGATATTCCTCAAACCGAGAAGATAGTTGAAGCCCCTAAGCCCTCTCAGTCATTTAAAGAAATTCAGCCAACTAAGCCTGAACCTAAGCAATCCGTCAAGACGGAGAAGCAATCTTCTGTCAAAAAGTTCACCTTCACTGCTCAGCCCGGTGATTCCTACACCGCACTAGCCCGTGACGCCGTGCGTCAGTACGCAGATACTTACGGCATTACCGTCACCCCAGCTCAAGTATCCCAGGCTGCTGCTGTTCTTGCTGTAAACGCCGGATCACCAAGACTCGATATTGGCCAAGTAGTCACTATTGAGCAGTCAGACATCGCGGTAAGATTAGGCGTTCCGGTTTCGAGTAGTTCTCAGGCAAAGGAAGCTTCGCCTAAGTCTGTTGAAAAAGATAAGGCTACTAGAACTACTAAAGATTTTAGCTTTACTGCCGTAAGTGGCGATTCATACTGCCTCCTCGCTCGACGTGCTATTAGTGAATACGCTGCAAATGCGAAACTAAACTTGCTTCCTACGCAAAGAATTGCTGCTGAGACCACTCTAACTGCCGCTGCAGACTTCCCTCAGATCAATGTTGGTCAAGTAGTTAACTATACTGCCGCGTCTATCAAAGACGCCGTAAGTGCATCTCAAATGCTATCGGAAGCACAGCTTGCAAGCTGGCTACCATACGCAAACCTTGCGGAATTCTAGTCCACTCTTAATCCTCGCTAGCTACTATATTTATCTAAGCCTTCAGCTACATCGTTGCACAGTCTAGTACGTTATTCTGTTGCTAGTGCAATCGGTTAGACCTAATTCGCGTATGCCAATAGACGTCTAGGGGTCTAAATCTAAAAATCTTATGTCACGCAGGCGTCCAGCATTCTTGTACCTTATTTTCGACATTTTGAATACGGATAAGCCTATAAATATGCACCGAATACTTCTATCCGTAGAATTAGGAGTGTAAGGTATAGATTTATCGAATGTTTCTAGACACGAATAAAATACAACAGCATCATATTCATCGTGAAAACTTTATAATACACTGAATACATTTTTTAACTATAACCATTTTGAGCTCTGTGATAATACTGCAGCCGACAAATATTGCAGAAGTATGTATTTGTACGACAGGATCCATTTACAATACACTGAATACATTTTTTAACTATAACCATTTTGAGCTCTGCAAGGAAATTTCATCGTTGCTAGTATGGTTTTGCACTGGGTGCGGTATGCGTGCGATCCCTCCCAAGCTTAAGTAGCTCTTCAATAGATTGATCAGACATCATCGATATGATTTTTGTTAAAATTGCTGCAAATGCCGGACCTGTACTAACAG
>CAZNJH010000029.1:3781-8417 GCA_964573355.1 uncultured Candidatus Saccharibacteria bacterium
GCGGGCCGCGCGGTTACTTGATGGATGACGATCAGATTTTGGAGCGGGCTCGGGTCTGCCGTTTACCATTGCAAAGAACTTTACAAGATTTGGATTTAATTTATATAGCCGTCCAAACAGGAACATAGCCTTTTTATATATGATACGATTTGTCTTGCTTGGGATTGGATCCCCTTCTTGGAGTGTGTGAAAGATCCCCTTCATAATCTCAGCCTTATCTTCAGCAGGATTCGTGAGGCCATAATCTGAATCCGCAAGACTTTTATCGGCTAACTCATGCGCCTCGCGTCTAAGCCTGCAGTATGTTTCTTCATCGTTGTCCTGATATGCAGCGGACATCTCAGTTAAATTTTCATCATAAAACCTTGAGACATCATCACGACTTGTTGTTTCATCGAGACTGTAACCATCATCAGTGTATACTTGGTCGGTCCCGTTCAGCTTTCGAAACTCTTGATCTCCAACAAAGTCAGCGCCGCACGCCGCAAAGTCTATCAAGTGATAAAGTTCGTGATGAAACACCGTTTGTTCAAGTGAGAACTTCACGTTGATTACGTAAGTATCCCCGGTTCTTATCTCTGCATATCCACCGATTCTATTAGGGTCATCGCTATACATCAGGCGTACTTTTTTAAGATTTGCCTGCTCGATAAGTTCTACTGGCAAGACACCAATGCTCTGTATAAAGTTGAGCATACTCATCTTTGCTTCATTTGTATTAAGCTGGGCGGGCGTAGGTTTGTGGCCTTCATAGTCAAAATCAAATGGCTCATCTAGGATCAATTCTATGCCGTATTTTTTAGCAAACTCCTGCGCCTGATCAAAATATTCTGTGAACGGAAGCGTGCCCGTCTCGGTATCGTTTTGTATTTCCTCTCTATTACGGTACAGGTCATCGAATAACTTTCTCGAGTAAGAGAGGTAGTCGTAAGTAGTCAGGTTAAGTTTTTTTGCGGCGTATGCATTGATATCAACAATTGCTTGTTGGGTATAATCTCCGCTAAAATCGCTTGCTGCTTGTTCTTCCCACCCGCGCTCGGTGCGGGCTCTGCGGTAAGTGTCTTCAGGTGAATCAAAGAGCTTCTCGGTAGCAGCGATATCATTCTTGCTCGGGTTAATACATGTTTCTGCAGGTATGGGTATGCCCACGCGTGGCTCAGGAGCTTCGGCTGACGGCATTTGGCTCAGGGCGATGAATGCAACTGTCGTGCACATTAATTTCCCTAAACGATTTCGTACGCCAAGACTCGGAGTCTCGGTGGTATGTAATATCTCATCACCCTGTGGTGATTCTGCAGCATGCGTCTTTATTGGCTATATATTAGCACTATTATGAAAATAAGTCAAATATTAACGTACTTCTTCCGGTTATCAAAAAACTGTAATCAATTAATTTACTTTATCTTCTGTTCTGGTAACAACTCCACTCAACATATAGTAGATCTCTCAATCTCATCTGTTCCTCCATGAGTGAGTTTCAATTTTTCCGCACAAGCCCACTAGTTTATTGATTTTAACGACTTTCGAGTCGTTTTTCGTTCATGTTTGCAAATAATTCGAGTCAGACAAGTTGCGTTTATTTCGCCATGCCGATGACCTTAGACAGGGCTCGTTCAATAGTTTTAACTGTGTCTATATCGAGTTCAGGCCACAGCCTGCCAATTTCGAGCTGAGGTAAGATGTAATCAAAAGCCTTAGGAAGCTCTTCCAGATTTGCTCTTCCTGAAAAAACGATTCCATCACCAGGGTTGCTCCGAGAAACGGCCGCTGCTAGTGCGATTAAAGCAGCAGGCATAAGCTGTCTGTTCCCCTCCGATGGTTTTCTAAGTTCTGTGCCATAAGGTGAGTGAGCTTCGAAATTGCTGTCGGCTATTTTGAAGTAGGCTTGAGCTAGAGACTTAGCGTATGCTGAGCAATCATTACTGTCGTCTAATACTTCCGAAAAGATAGCTGATATTATACCACCGCATAACTTATGAGCATCAGTTCTCGTGACACTCCTCTGTGCCGCAAGTATATCATCGAGCATAAAGAGAAGCTCAGGGGTTCTAATAAGTACGGTAGGGTCTTTAACAAATGGCCTATAAAGCTCGTTAACAGCATGTGACGATCCGTTCTTAGCAATTTGTTGTACTAAAGATGTGGCTAATGTGACCTCGGGATCGATAACAGAATCTGGATTCCCGACAATATCAAATAGCGCTAGCTTGGCTTCACGCATCGCATTATTAAATCGACTACCAAATTCCTCATCTTTGGAACTGGTGCAGAAGTTTTCTGCCATGCGTTTTACAAAGGTAGCTTGACTATCTTCATCTAGACTTTCAGCAATTGAGGAGCCCTTTAATAAAAGCATTTTAATGTCATCTCGTATGTTGCTATTTACGACTAACCCTGGATTTTCGTTAACACTCTTGGCTATATTTCCAGAGCTACGCACCATTGAGGTATATAAACCCCAGGCCAACAGGTAGTCATCAACAGACATCGGCGTTTCGAGTTCATGCACAAGCATCTCTCGATCTAACGTGTAGGAGGATACGCCAATTTGACCCGCGTGTAGCGCTATCCTAGATAGTCTGGAGCTAGGATCTTGGTTCTTTGTTCTAAAGTCGAATCCTCCCGTGCCCTCAACTAAGTAGGGTGGCGTGTCGAAGGCTGTGCCCGCCGGGACAGGCTCATGCAAAATAGGGGTCCTATTATATGCTAGTGTGCCGAACCTTACTGGGGCGTCAATATATGTAGTGCTTACGTTGTTCTCAGCCATAATAATTCATTACTTTAGCATAATTTTTTATAAAAAGCAATATTTTTAGACGAGCTTCTATCGACTTTAGGGTGCTCACTCCGAGCATAGACTACCTCTGACACCTGTTCCACTCAACATATAGTAATCCCTCTGTCTCATCTGTTTAGCTTCAATAGGTTGTCAATTTTTTCGGCATAAGTCCACCACGATTAAGCACCTTGAACGGTGCTATATGTTTTTTATCGAAACTAGCTCGCTTGAAAGAATGCGTCGTGCAAAGCATTAAACGCTTGCTTGAGATCTTTTTCGTCAAGAATAAAGCTCAACTCAGTAAAGGTGGTAACAAATTCAATGATATTGATCCGTCGTAATGCAAACTGCTTTATGATGGTGTAGAACTGGTTAGGTGTTTCTATACCACTTTCAGCTATTTGCATACTGAGACTTGAAAGGTTTTTCATGTATAAGGTAGGTGTTTGGGAGGCAAACAGTTCTTTGATCTCTTCCGCAAGATCCATGGTTGTGATAATTGATATTTCGCCTATGCCAACTGTCACGACAAAAAAGTGTGAACGGGTGAACTTGGGGTCATTGTGTAGCTTGCTTACCAATTGTTGGCTCTCGGGTGTTTTAGTATACGTAATTTCAGCCAGACCCGAGCGACTCACTAAGTTGTGGGCATCTATCTTTGGAACAAAAGGCGCACTGTTTTCCTGCGTCTTCGCATACCTACTCAGCGCAGCGACTACTGCTCCTCTTTTCACAGGCTTCCTAGTTCGTTCCTCTACTAGTGGCAAAATTTGTTTTGCATAGGCAGACAGATTAAGGCAGCCGTTCATTAGTCCTTCAGCGGCAAATTCGGACGAGGCTACGATGTCGGACACAGCGTCAGATATTTTCAACATAATTGTAACAAATGATACATTATATTATCTTTTTATACAATATGTTCATAAATTTCACAATTAATGATTGCTCCCTTAATCTATTATCACAACAGATAAGGAGATAAACGTTATGTGTAGCGGATCATACGAGTGTAATCATACTCCCCCCGAGGCGTATAGGCCAAGCCAAGAAGTTAAAACAACAATGCGTGCAGCTTTGGCGGCATTAAACGAAGTCCCAGGAAGTGTGCGGCCGATTGGCAAACGCTTTTTGGGGATGCAGCGTTTTCAGATGATGGGATGGTACCACGATGAAGAGAGCAATCAACTTGTTGAGCTCTGTGCTACTTTCATTGACCGAGGCCGTATATCTAACTTCCTATTTAACCCACATCGTTCACGCCAATCTATAAGGACAATCTCGGTAGCACACATCAGTCTCGATGATTCTGAAGGAGCGATGCCATATAGACTGTTTCTTTGGCACATACCAACAGACAAGCTAGATACCTGTATCTATGACGATTATGAGGCCGATAGGTTGGCGGTTCCAAGCCTCGGAAGTTCAGTTGTTATGCAGGAACGGTTCGAAGAAGCCGTGATGCTCGGCGAAGATGTAGTTACGCTCGATCAAGAACAAGACTTAATCAGAAGTCTGGCTATAGGTAGTCAAGTGGGTTGGCAGACCCAGTACATGGACACAGCTTAATAGTGCATTATCATTCGGGTATAAATCCGGTCTGGTGTCATATCCACTTTCCATGGAGCAATTATTCCAAATTGTAGCTGTTCTGTTTCAATGTGGTGCCAATTATTTTGTACTAGATCCACCAAGCATAAGTACTTTGAACAGTGCTTTAGTCTGCAAAAAAGAATAACTAACAGATCATTGATATTGACTGATATATAAATAAGTGTTAATATAAAACATTATGGCACAACCAACTTATAGATGGACTTATTCTCCTATGGCAATGCGATCTGGAGACCGTTTTGATGC
>CAZNJH010000030.1:0-6261 GCA_964573355.1 uncultured Candidatus Saccharibacteria bacterium
GTACGACACCCGCGTCGGAAGTAATTATACCAGATAATTCACAAGAAGCATTTGCTATACTGGAGCATATGCATTTTCATTACAAAAAAGGCGCTTCTCGCAAGCATGCTCGAAGGGGATTAAAGTTTATGTTGTTGCTGGTTGCCCTCGCTAGTTTTGGTGGGGGGTTTTATTTGCTACTCCTTACGCTTTCCCCCAACGTGCCAGCATTCTTTCCTATCAAGCCTATTATGGTAAAAGCATTGCCCCGGCCGGATGGGGATCGATTGTATATCCCCAATATTGGTGTTGATGTGAAGCTGGGCGTGGGTGAAGCAGCACTTAACGACGGCGCCTGGCACCGCTTTCCAGAGCGAGGCGATCCGCTCACCGGTGGCAATTTTATTGTGGCAGCGCATCGGTTTGAAATTGGTTTAACCCCTGGTGAGACGCGTCGTAAATCTCCTTTTTATCACATTGATAAACTAAAAGTAGGTGATCAGATTGTGGTGGATTATCAGAAAAAACGCTATGGCTATGAAATAACCGAACGATCCCTCGTTAAGCCTGATCAGGTTGAAATTGAAGCGCCGTTTGCTGATGATGCAAAACCGCGATTGACTCTATATACATGCACGTTAAAAGGGGAGACCGATGGCCGTGAGGTATTTTTTGCAAAACAGCTTGGTGAAGTAGATAGTGATGGAAATGTCACGGTGCAATAAAAACCTCTTTACAATAAAAACGCTTATGGTACTATGAACTTGTAAAGGTAAAAACAAATATGAAAACATCAAAAATTAAACTATTTACATTATTTTTTGTAATTGCAGCAAGCTTTTTTGTGGTTGGTCACAAAAATGCATTTGCAGCAACGCTGACATGGGATGCAGGCGGCGATGGTTCGACTTGGAGCGATGGTGACAACTGGAGCACGAATGCAGTACCCGTTGATGGTGACGGTGTTGTTATCGCGTGTAGTACCGGGAGCTGTAACACAATAATGGATATCACTGGTCTTGAGCTTGCCAGTATTAGCTTTACTGGTGCCGGCCAGGGGTATATAGATACTAACACTGCATCGCCATACACATTGACTGTTGCGGGGAATATTAGCTCTGTGTTCGAAGGCTCGGTCATTACAAATGCATTAACGCTTGGCGCCGATGTAACTTCGGATAATGTTCAGCTTGGTGCGGTTAATTTAAATTCCCACAAACTTACATTGACGGGGTCCGGATATTTACGTGCCAATGGTGATGGAAACCCCGAAGGTCCTGGTGGCTGGATAGGAATCGGTGGTCCAATCACGGGCGCCGGCACGCTTGATATTGCTGCAGATAGTGATCAAGAGGTATATCTTGGCTGTAGTAACGACAGCACCTATACCGGCACAACCAATATTATTTCGGGCTTGTTTGTAAGCAATGGCTGTTCAAACATCATAAGCGGCGAGTATCTCGGGATCAGCTCTACGTCAATTGATAAGATATCCTTATTCGGTGACTCAGTTGTAAATGTTGGTCCGCAAGGCAAAATAAGGTTCACTGTCGATCAAACTGATAATAATGCTACGGTAGATAACGTAATTAACTTAGACCGAACTGGCGGTACTGAAGCGCAGCTGGAATTTTACAATCATTCTACTAATAATTCTGCTGTGACCATTAATTTCCCTAATATTGAACTTGAATCATTTAATCGTTTTGCTGTTAATACCGATGCTGGCAACATACTGGTTAATTTGGTAGGTATCACCGCAAACGGGTACTGTGTAGAGTATGGTGATGCTAACAATTCACAGGCTGCCAATTTTCAAAACGGTGCCGATTGTGTTGATGAGCCTACGCCGACAGAAGATATTCCGGTTGGGATAGGGTCTACCGGTAGGGCACCACATAATATGGCTGGGTACCTAATCGGGGCTATCGTTATGCTTGGTGTTGGGTTTAAGCTGGTGCGTAGGAAGCTATTGAACCAATAAGATACCATATGGCGAATACAAGTACAAAGAAATACATACGTGCATTATTGCCAACCGGTGCATGGCTAGCGGGCGTTACGGGCTTAGTAGTGTTGCTAGTGGCGTATTTTACTGCAGCTCAGTATTCAAATGTTTTTATTGAACGGGAGGGTGTAGGTGCATTTGAAACCGCAAGCCAGAATCCTCTTTCAAAATTTCTGTTTTTTACTCCATGGGCATTGTGGGTAGATCGTGCGCTTGATTTCTTGTTTTGGGGCGTGATTGCAGCCATCGTTATAGTGGTGGCATGGGCCATCAGTGCCTCAAAGACGACGTTTTCAAATCATAACATGGTGAAGAATTTTCAAAATTTTAATGCTGATGCTGGCCAGTGGAATCAAGGATTTTTAACAGCAATCATACTGAGGGTATTGCTGGTGTTTATTGGGCTGTACTCACTCGGTGCCGTTATTACCCGATTTGCGCCTGGGCTTTCATCTTCCATCGGTGACTTGTTGTACGAACGAACAGCACTTACGATTGCTGCTTGTGTGCTGCATGTAATTATTCTGTGGTTCGCGATCGTGACAATCATTAGCTGCGTTAAGATATTCCGGCATATTGAAGTGAATTAATATATGTAATTTATAGAAACTATTGTTATTAATATAACGCTTATGCTATAACTAAGTCAGAAACAATAAAAATAGAAAGTTAATATGAAGATCGATCTCAAAGACGTCAACACTTCTGTAAAAAAACAATCCAAACAGCAAACGACCTCTGTATTGAAATTGGTTGGGAAGCTAAAATTACCGTTTAACAAACCAAAAGGACCCGCTCGTGACACAGAAGGAAAGTTTACGTCTGGTTCGGGTGGTCTTAAAGCAATAAAGAAGCTCAATAATAAGCGAGCACTTTCTGTCATTGTGGTGGTTGCTCTCATCGGTGGATTATTTGTGTTTCGGAGTTTTGCTGCCGGCACCAATGGGCCATTTGTGACCGAAATGTACCAGCGTTGTTACAATGTCATGAAGACTTCGGGTTCGGATTATACCTACTGGCTTAACAGGCTCGATAAAGGTGAGGGTAGAAATTCGGTATGGGCTAGCTTTGTTGCGGCCACCGGAAAACCATGTAGCTACCCATACCCGCCTACTAGCGCATCCTCAACCCCAAGCCCTGAACCGTCGCGTCCTCCTGGTACGCAAGCAGCAACAATGACTGCCGCACAGGTTACAGCACTTTACAAAGAATTATTTAACCGTGATCCGAGTACATCTGAAGTAAACTTTTGGATAGAAAAAAGTAAGACATGGACCGCTGCGCAAGTAAAGGCACACCTGCAAGCGAGCGATGAGTATTTTAGAAAAAATACTTCAGCAAAAGTTCAAGAAGCCGAGGCTTGGAAACAGCTTACTGATGCTCATGTAATAAACGCAAAGAACTATAATGCCGAAACCTATAAACTTTCTACACAAACAGTGTTGAGCCGTGAAAACCTTGCTACAATCGCCACTCGAGAAAAGGCTGTACGTGACTCTATCAGCCAAGTTGCAGGTGGTTTAAGTACAGTGAAGACAAGCTATCAAAAAGCTACAGCTAGTAATGCTCCAGAAGCGTTAACCTTTAAAACTGTGATTGATTCACTAACCGCAAGTACCTCTTCATTAAACGGCTATTTAAAAAATATATCAGCAGACTATACTCGTGCTCAAAAAACCTATGAAGCAAACCTAAAGTTCTTCCAACAGGTCGGAGACCGTCAACGACAAGAACAAGATTGCCGCAATCGTGGCGGAACACCTACATGGACCGGCGGCTGTAATATGCCAGCCCCCCAGCCTGCGACAAACAGTGGTGGGGGAAGTTCAGGTTCGTATCGTGATACTCCTTGCAATCGTGCACCAAGTAGTAATATATCTGCTTGCCAGCGTTTTCTAGGGGGCATTCCGGTTGATGGTAGTTGGGGCAGGCTAACTGAAGCGGCATTCCATGCACGATTTGGTGAAGGCTCGGGCTGGAGCCAGTCTACGGGTGGCACTGGCGGGGGGGGGTCAGGTGGTGCAACAGGATCCCAACAATGCGCTGCGAATGAGGTACGTAGAGGCGGTGAATGTCGTCCAAATCCTACCGGACCCGACAGATCTTATGCGCAAGAGGTCAAAAGATGCACAGGGGGTGGAATATATGATGAGAAGAAGAACCAAACCGGACGCCGAAAGAAGTTTCGATTCTTAGGCTGGATGGGTGCTGCATCCGGGTATAAGTGGCAGGTACAGTACACTACGTGGACATGGGACATGAGTAGAAACAAATGTAAAGAATCCGTCGGGGACTGGGTGTGGGAAACGTAGCTAAAAAATAATCGAGACAACACTCAAGTAATCACTAAAGCAGATCGGAAACTTCATTGTAATACGGTGTTATATTCTCTTAGAATAGTAGTCTGATATTTCAGCATGGCTGGTGGCACAGAAAATCGTATACTATTACTGCTTGGCTGAAACTATCTAAGACAAGTTAAAGTTCTAGCTTTGTGTAATATGCAGTCACAGATTGGCGTATTGTGGTGAGAGAGGCCGGAAACTTGGTCAAGAAAGAATTATGGGAGCACGCCGTTCTCTTGCCGCTAGAACCTATGCTTAATTGCGCTGTTATATATCTCTCAAAACAGAGATGTGGGCGCCGATGGAATTAAGCCGTTCGGCAAAATCCTCATAACCTCGTGTAATTGAATAGATGTTACGTAAAATACTGGTACCAGGAGCAGCAAGCATAGTGATTAGAATAATCACTGCAGGTCGTAATGCGGGGGGGCAGTTGATGTCAGCAGGCTCAAATTTACTTGGTCCGGTAATGTAGGCTCGGTGCGGATCGGCAAGTCGTACATCTACCCCTAGTTTCCGTAGCTCTGTGAAATAAAGCGCTCTGTCTTCATAGCTCCAATCATGTATCAATGTTACACCTTTGGCGCGGGCAACAATTGGTGCAAAGAACGGTAAATTATCCATATTGATTCCGGGGTGGGTGAGGGCATGAATTTTATCATCGGGAGCTTTTAATGTATCGACTTCTAAGTTGGTAATATCGACAAGCTGAGTGCGCCCGTTTTCAGCTGCATAGGGTTTGCTGATTCTAAATTTGCATCCCATTTTCTCTAACCGGAGCAACTCAACTCGGAGAAAATCTATCGAACATCTTCTGATCGTAACGCGTGAATTGGTTGTAATCGCTGCAGCTAAAAAGCTAAATGCTTCAATGGGGTCCTCGCTTGGTGCGTAAACAATATCTTTGTTAAGCTCCTTTACTCCGTGTACTGTGAGCGTGTTTGTGCCGATTCCTTCAATTTTAACCCCACATGCTTCTAAGAAGTAGCACATGTCTTGCACCATATAATTGCTGCTAATATTTCTAAGAACAGTCACACCTTCGGTCAGCGCGGCCGCCATTAAAACATTTTCGCTGACGGTGTCGCCCATTTCATACAGCACGACTTCCTTGGCTTGTTTTTTAGAAACCGTTGCTTGGTAGTAGTTATTTTTGGTTTCGACCGAAACGCCAAATTCGGCAAGCGCATAAAGGTGTGGGGCAACTGTCCTTTTCCCGAGCTTACAGCCACCCGCATAGGGTAGCTTAAAAGACTTAAATCGATGCATGAGCGCACCGAGGTACATAATGACGCTTCGAGTACGAAGCGCAGCTTTTACGTCCATAGCCTCGAGCGCTAGTTTTTTTGGCGGTTTAATCTCAAGATCTCCGTTTTCTAACCAATTGACCTTGACGTTGATACTTTGCAATACTTCAATCAGCCGGAAAACTTCTTCAATCCGAGGCACCTTCTTGAGGGTGGTTGTACCCTGGTTGAGGAGGGCTGCGCAGAGTAGTCCGACGCTTGCATTTTTACTAACCTTGGTGTCAATTGCGCCGTGTAGTCTATGCCCACCTACCACACGGAGGTTGAGAGTTTTATTACCAAGGCTGATTAATTCTTGGTTCAACACTTCGCTAATGCGTGCCAGCATTTCGAGTGTCACATTTTGTTTACCGGCCTCTATCCGATTAACGGCACTTTGCGAAGTCCCAAGCTTATCTGCCAGCTCCTTCTGCGTTAACCCACGCTCACTCCGTACTTTGCTAATAAGTTCACCAATTTGTTGCTGATATTCTTGCATATAACAATTATAACATATCACATATGATATAAATATTTAAAACGCATTTTAATTAAAAAAATACATTAAAATTAGTGTAAAAAAAATAACTGTAAATTAACTCTAACCTAATGCATATCTTAAAAATATGCAATATTTTTGATG
>CAZNJH010000030.1:6271-6823 GCA_964573355.1 uncultured Candidatus Saccharibacteria bacterium
CTGTTACCATGATCTAAAAATATTCTCCTTGAACAAAATACGGTATACTATCGGTAACTTTCAGGAGGAACTATGGCACTAAAAGATGATGATTTACAGCAGTTGGTAGATGCTGAGCATAAGCGACAACGAGAAGGGGTAGAACTTATACCTTCTGAGAATTATGTGAGTAGCGATGTGCTAGAGGCGCTCGGGAGTGTCTTCACAAATAAGTATTCCGAAGGCTACCCGGGTAAGCGCTACTACGGTGGTCAAGAAAACACTGATAAAGTTGAAACAATTGCCATTGAACGAGCAAAGAAGCTGTTTAGTGCCGATCACGCAAATGTGCAACCACACTCAGGGGCGCCCGCTAATTTGGCGGTGTATCATGCCTGGCTCGAGCCTGGCGACACAGTGCTTGGCATGCGGCTTGATCACGGTGGACATCTGACGCATGGGCATCCAGTTACTGCGGCAGGTAGCATATTTAACTTTGTTCGCTATGGCATTAAAGATGTTGAAACGGGAGAGATTGATTATAACGAGCTGCGAGAACTTGCACTGAAACAT
>CAZNJH010000030.1:6833-8397 GCA_964573355.1 uncultured Candidatus Saccharibacteria bacterium
ACCCAAGGGAGCTCGATTACCAAAAATTTGCAGATATTGCCCGCGAAGTTGATGCAATGGCGATGGCCGACATGGCGCATATTGCGGGGCTCATTGCCGGGGGCGTCGCAAAAAACCCGTTCGATTACGGTTTTCATCTGATTTCGACCACCACCCACAAAACATTACGTGGACCACGCGGGGGTATGATTTTAACTAAGGGCACGGTGGGGAATCCGCTGAAGGCGCCAGAAAAAACGCTAGAAAACCTCCCAACCATCATTGACCGAACGGTTTTTCCTGGCTATCAAGGTGGTCCTCATATGAATAACACCCTTGCTAAGGCAGTGGCGTTTGGAGAAGCGCTCGAACCTGCTTTTAAAATATATGCTCAAAATATTGTAAATAATGCAAAACGACTTGCAGATGAGCTGATGAAACAGGGCTTCAAGCTTGTTACGAATGGTACCGATAACCACCTTATTTTGGCAGATGTGAATACATCATTTGGAATTAACGGTGCCGAAGCAGAACAGGTGCTTGATGCAATCGGGCTTACGCTGAACAAGAATACTATTCCTAATGATGAGCTGCCACCGTTTCGACCGAGTGGCATTCGTTTAGGTACGCCGGCTATTACGACCCGAGGCATGAAAACAGATGACATGGTGTTTATTGCGAAGTGGATGAAGCAAGCAATTGAGCATCGCAGCGAACCCTCTAAGCTCGAATCACTCAAAAAAGAAGTAACTGAATTTTGCCTACAATTTCCGCTCCCAAGTGACCAGTAGTACGCCAGATCAGGTGCCGATAGCTTACGTTAACAGCTGAATCACTAACTGTTGCGCACGGCTAATGAACGGACTGATTAATGGGAAGCCAATAAGCATAAAAATAAGTATTGCAGCAAATCCCATTTGTTCAATTTGCATCATTACTTTTTGTACGGGTACCGGTGCGAGTGCATAGAGTACTCTTGAGCCATCGAGTGGAGGAAATGGAATCATGTTGAATACGAATAGGCCAATATTGAGCAAAATGCTGTAGCCCAAAAAACCCGTTATATATGAACCACTAATAACAATGTTTCCTTCTGCTAAAACACTGAGCGCCACTGGTTCGGTCACTTTGAGTACGCCGATAAAGATAATAGCCAGCAGTAAATTGGTGAGCGGTCCAGCCAGCCCAACTAAGGCCATACCAAATTCTTGGAAACGGAGCCGGTACATATTAATTGGTACTGGTTTTGCTGCGGCAAATGGTGGAAGTCCGAGGAGAACAAGCATCAAGGGGAGTGCTACGGTAGTAAGTGGGTCAATATGGCGAAGTGGATTAAAGCTGATTCTCCCGTGTGCGTGAGCGGTATCATCACCCAGCCAATAACCAGTTACTGCATGCATCATCTCGTGCAGTGAGATCGCTAGAACTAGTGCGGGAATGGCGTAGAGAAGAATCGTCAGCGTTTCGGTTTGCATATGTTCTATTCTACACTATCAAATCGGCCAAAATATTTAACCTCGGGTTCAAGTGTGATACCTAGTCGCTCTTCAACCCGTTGCATAATGTGATGAGCAACATTGTAAAC
>CAZNJH010000031.1:0-7898 GCA_964573355.1 uncultured Candidatus Saccharibacteria bacterium
GAAGACATTGGCGCCAAACCACGCCAACCGGTGCCGCGAATAAGGTTAATTAGTACTGTCTCGATAATATCGTCTTGATGATGAGCAGTCATAAGTTGTGCGCTATACTTTTTGCAACATTGTCGCAAAAAATTGTACCGCACCGTTCTCGCCCTTGCCTCACTTGCACCTACGCCAAGCTCGGCTCGGCCCGCTTCATAGGTGACTCCATAGTCTTTGGCTAACCGCTGAACAAATACTTCATCCTTATGAGAATCCCCTCGTATGCCATGGTCAAAATGCGCAACAATGAACGTTGCGCGTGCAGGTAAAATATCAGACTTGAGCCCTAACTCAGTCAGCCGATTATGAGTACAGGCGTCAAGCAATACGACAGAATCGACTCCACCACTGACAGCAATAACATATTTCATGGTAGTTTAAGTGTAATATAAATGCTGCTGAGTGCAATTTATACTGTCAATTTTTCAATTTGGTATGATGAGACTATGAGTATGAACAAAGAAATATTAGCTGATTTGCTCGAATTTTATCAAAAGCTCTTGATTCCGTATATGAAGATTCGACGCGACATGCCCTTCCCGACTGAATCAGAACGTGATGAAACCGATGGCGAACACGCATTTACGTTAGCCATGATTGCCCTCTCTTTGAACGAACGTTTACGACGAAATCTTGATAGCGGCAAGATTGCCAAGTACGCCTTAATCCATGATTTGGTAGAGGTACACGCCGGCGACACATCGGTAAAAGCTCCTGAAGATGAGCATGTCTTGAAAGAAACTCGTGAAATTGAAGCCTATCAAAAAATTAAGGAAGATTTTGCTACAACCTTCCCATGGGTGCATGAAATGATCGCAGCTTATGAAGAAAAATCAGATCCAGAAAGCAAATTTGTGTATATTGTTGATAAGTACGCCGGGGCTTTGAGCTGGCTTGCCGGTGAAGGCGACAATTGGAAGCGCTACTACCCCCAAGAAGATGGCTCACTCTATCACAGAGTTGTTGAACGACTCCGTGCAAAAGTAATACGCTTTGATGATCCTGAGATGCTCGAGTTATTTGATCTTATACATGATGAACTCGAACAAAAACGCACCAGCTACTTTGAACAAAGTGAGTAGCCATTCATTAATTATGAAGCGTATTTTAGAAAAACATTCTTTACGTTTAAAATACTAGACATGCGTGCTCTACACTATGCTTACGAAATTTTATTGATATTGAAAAACCATGGTGGTGGCTCGATATATCAAGATGGAGATACATTCTTCATACCAAAATCTGACGATACCCCGCTGGTACACATTTCCGAAACAGCGATATTAGTCAATAGGACTAATTTTAATCATCGGCTCACCCCTTCAAAACAGTCGAGGTTGGTGACAAAAATTGAACCAAATGTTTTCAGTGGTTTTTTGAGAGATCTTACCTCGGTGAGCACCGTATACCTAAACCACCTCGGCATGAGTTACTACTGTAGGGACATTCCTACAGAAGTTTCGCAGTTACAAAAAACACTTGGTGATAACAATCTATACGAAGAGCCTTCGGGAAACCCGACAACAAAATGGCTCTTTATTGGGGACAAAGACCAGCCAAGCAAACCAATGTTTGAATTCGTCCTCAACCAAAGAGCAAAGCCGGTCCTTTCGAGCTGGACCCCACATGTTCAAATAGACATCGACACCACTGTATCACTCGAACAGCTGCAGAAAATCATCAAAAAACACCTCGGTGATAACTGGATAAAATGGAGTATGAGCGTCGAAAACTGGGGCGTACCTTTGGTTGTCGGTAGACTCTGCAGTATCGATGGACTAAAAGTCTATCTTGCAATTGGGACCAACAAACGCGGCAGACAGTGGCACAGAACCGAAGGAATGAAACGATTGTGAAGCTTATGCTGCGGCTATGCAGCTCGGCCATAGCTCCGATAGGCCTCTATGTCAGCATTGAGCTGATCTACTAGTTGTGTGTTGGTTGCAAAAACATCGACTGCAAACATGTCGGCGGTGTGCTCTGAGGTCATCCCCCTGTAGGCACCGTGCTGTTTTTCGATAAGATCACCCATGGAACGAACACCATGTTGCGCCGAAATTTGCTCCCAATTTTCAATAACGGTGCGGTGTGCAAGTGTGCTAGGATCAAGCAGTTTACTTGTTATAGTATTTCCTATGGGCAAGGCTGCCTTTTCTCGTCGCATCCGCCGCTGAAGCTCAACTTCATTACCTTCATTATCCATGTACTCGGTAATATGGCCAAATTCATGAAGTATCGAAAATACATGGAGTAGTTGTGGTGTAACTTGGTCAGGCTCTATGCCCAATATCCCAGCAAACAGCTCTCTGGCTCCTTGTACATTTTTGAGTATATCTTCTTGAAGAGCTAAGGACTTGTCTAGATCGTTAAGTCGCAAATGGACTTCGTACCTCCCGGATGCAGCATTCTCTTTATGCCTTGCGAAAGCAATCCGGTTGTCGCCTGAATCATTCGGTACGATCACTACATCGTCTAGCCTAGGATCAATGTTCGTCGCGGTTAAATAAGCATCGTGTAAAATCACTCCGAGCTCAGAGTTACGCAACAAGGCCTCGTTCCGATCGCCCTGGGATAATTCTGTAATATTTGGTATTTCTTCTTGCATGATGTGTATTTTTATTATTTACATACTAATCTTAGCACATTATATAACGGTTGTCAATTTCTAGTAGTCGGTTTGTAAAGTAGAGAGGTCAGCCACCAAACAGATGATGAAAATGTGATTATTATAAAATGATCGTGCTACCACGAAAAATCCCAATGTTGTGGGATCCTTACATGGAAGAACTCGTAAGGAAACATTGGCGTCAGATTAAGTTAGAACGAATAGAAATGAGCCGTATCGTACTAGATATGAGAATTTCATCTGTTGGGTTAGGTGGTGGGAGTTGAATGACTAGTTCTTGACGACCAAATCTACGGCTAAACCAAGTACCTGAAGAACAATAGCTATAATTGCTAATTAACTACTTGTTTTCATCACTTTTGTATTAGTCTAATCTGCTAGATTACTAGAGCCATTCTCATAAACAATTGGTGAGTTTAGTGGGATAGCTTCTAGCGCTTTGTTGGGTGAGCCCTATCGTAGGCTTCAAGAGCTTTAATTCTTTTGAGAACTTCACTCGTAGGTGTGTCGAGACGCAGCCCATATTTTAGGAATCGCTCCCAACAACGCTTGCCGCCTTCAAGGGGAAGTTCATCTGCTTTTTGAGTTTGTCGAGGTGATTGCTGGTATGGACATTTTGAATAGTCGAATGTACCTGAAGAAGCTTGCGAGGAACCCTGAGTACTGCCAGTTGATGTACTTCCGGTAGCATCACTCGAGCCTTCTGTTGGTTGTGCACTACTACCCACAGTTCCGTTGGCTTCACTTGTAGAAGCGTACTTACCGCCACCCTGACAAGAAGGCATCATTGAACCGAGTGGAGAGTTACAGGCAAATGAGGCATTGCTCTTAATAGCTGCTATGGCCTCATTGACCGTTACAAACTTAGTTACCGTGATTTGGTGTACCCAGTAGTCGAGTTCTGGGCGCATTAGCCCAACACCCTGGAAACAGAAGTCATAGATCATTTCACCAGATCCCGGTGTGTAGGTTTTCATCCAGTCGGTACAGTTAGAGTACTTATATATCTCACCGCTACGAGCACTAAAATCACCTTCTTTAGCAAGCGCCGCTTGAAGAAGCTCCATGTAGGTATTCTTAAGTGGCTTAATAACGGTTTCTTTAATTTCTGCTTGCTTAGCAGCATATGCTTTCGCTTCATTTGATGCAGAAATAGCTGATCGTACCTCTGTTCTGGTCTTCTGACAACTATCAAGCACCCTCGTCCAATACACAACTCCTGTATCATCATCGGCAGGATCCCTTCCAAACGATATTCTAAACAACCATTGGACATAGTGTATATTGCTCCAGTTATTAAATGGATCTGAAGTAGCACTATTCGAGGCTTTGTCTTTATCAACTGCACATGAGCGAGAATTAGGATCCGTTGTAGAAGTAGACTTCTTTTCTGCGTAGCGTTTACCCTCTGCGCTTTCACTCAGCTGTTTTTCAAATTGTGGTTGTGTCCAATTACTTTTTAATCGCGCGAGCCACGCCGAGAGATCATTTGCAGTTGGTGATCTGCCTAAAAGGCGCTGGAAGGTTGCTTGAATATAAGCCGTAGTCTCCGCATCACCTGAATTAGAAGATGGCGCAGGCGTGGAAGGGTTACTATTTTTAGAAGCTTGGTAATTTTTATACTCCGTCGTTGCTTGTATGGTTGCAATCATGACGTTTTTTTGACCAGGGTCTTTGTCAATTCGACTAGTCCAGAACGCCAATCCACTTGAATCGGCTGGCCTCCCAAGGAGTGCTTGATATTGACTTTGGACCCATGCGGTATTAGCAGAGGTCGCAAACGTACCCCATACCAAAAAGCCGCCAACAATTGCCACTACAATAGCGATCAATCCCATTTTAGGCCAAGAAAGTTGTCGTTTTTCTCTCAGTCCACCACCACCCGTTACAGTACGTTCATTTTTTGTGATATGTTTATCTTCTTCAGGCATACCCTACGCTCCCATTATTATTACCCTTATGGTTGTGATCTTACCACCCTTATCAAAGTACTGTCAAATATAGCTACAGGCCGAGATCAACGGCTATGTTCATGTTCACTACTACACCCTGACTCCGTAAATTATATGTCTGCTCCCGCACGAGCACCAAAGGGGTCGCGCCTGCCCCAACGGAAAACACCACTGACATGCGAACCTTTCCACCAGGACTTACAGGTAGCGTACTGATTTGTCCTTCATATTCTCCAACTTCCGTATCAGCAGTTATGATAGCGCCGGACGGTTCACGTAAACCAAAGGTTTGATTTGTGATTGTTTTGGGCTGTGTACTATCTGCGTTACCCACAAGTAGATTTACTTTTATTAATCGTTTACCGCTGTCTTGTTGGTACGAGCCGTTCGTGGGCTGAAAGTTTTGCTCGACGCTTTTTACTAAAACCACCATCCCATCAGATAACTGCAGCTGTTCGCCAACCATACCAGATGCAACTTCATCTCTATATTCAGGTTGCGCAAGTTCAAAATTTAAGGCTGTTTCGTCGTTTGCGTTTGCGTCTTGATTCGTATCTTGATTATTCGCATCACTTTGGTCAGCAAGTGACTTCTGCGCGTCTTTCACGCCTAATGCGTACCCAGCTTTTTTGCCTATAGAGTATCCGGCAAAACTTGCACCACCAAGTACAGCGAGCGGGATCAAAATCCCAAGCGTTATGATGAGTGCTTTTTTTGCAACAGATGATTGCGGATTTGACACCGGTTCACCGGTTGCCGACTCGTACGAGATTTGAAAATGGGGTGATGGTTCCAGGGTTTGTGCTGGGGCATATGGAGCAATAGGTAGCTGCTCCACTGATGAAGTAGGAGCTACTGCCTGCTGGGAAGGAGCATACGGCAACTGATCGGTTGCACCTTGATTCAATTCGGAGTATATTTGCTGCTGCCAATCTGGGCGAGTATCGGTAGCAACCAGAGGGTCATCTGTTTGAGCAGGGTATTGGGTTTGTGGTACTTGTTGCGAGAGCGGTGCAGCTACTGGCGCCCCGACCATATCAAATGAGTTGGGCTGTGGCTGTGTGATGGGTGCCGGCTGGTACACATCGGCACTACTTGATTGTGGGTTGGCATATGTATCACCACTCACAGAAGGTACTTGAGGATATTGCCCACCAGATTGATCCATTATTATTCCCTTTTATGTTTATCAATATGTCCATTATACAGGAGAGAAGCGTCCGGCCTACCTGATAGCAGCGTGTTACTGTATTTTTTATCTGTTTTCAACTATACTACTCCTGTTGTTATACATAATAACCACATTGGGGGCGTAGCTCAGTGGTTAGAGCAGTCGGCTCATAACTGATTGGTCGTAGGTTCAAGTCCTACCGCCCCCACCAGATTATTAATTGATTATTCCCAGCGGAAAACGCGAAACGCAACGATATAAATTGCAACGAGCCAGAGACCAATAAGCCCGAGTTGCGAACCAATTTCAGTTAAATGTTTACCTTCAGTAGCAATAAGCCGAATACCATCAATAATTGGTGTCAACGGCAAAAAGTCTGATACTTTTTGTAACCATTCTGGCATGAGAAACCGTGGGAAAAATGTACCACTTAAAAACAGCATCGGAAAGACAATCAGATTGGCGAGTGGTGCGGCTTGCCGTTCGTTTTTTGCCCACCCACCAAGTGCAAGACCGATTCCTAAAATTGTGATGATACTGAGTATTAAAAACAGCACAAGCTCTATATAGCTACCGGCTACTTTCAGATCAAATAGCAAAATTGCAACTGCAAACTGCACCGCGACCGTCAAAACCCCCACAATCGCCTGCGATGCCATTGTGGAAGTGAAGTACTGCCACACACGTAGCGTTGTGGTATGAAAACGCCTCAAGATGCCTTGCTTTTTTAGTTCGGGGAACACATTTACAGGCCCGAATATACCCAACCCAATGATTGAAAAACCAAGTAATCCTGCAAAAGTATAGTCAAACCGCGACAGGCTTTGTTCGTTTGATTGTATACCCACAACCTTAAACGGCTCAATGGTCTTCACAAACTTCGCGTTCATTGTCTTAAACTGCCCCTGCAAGACCGAAGTAAGTGTTTGAGCTGCCTGCTCATCATTTTGCGAATAGAGCACTTGGGCTGTACCAGAAGGGTTTGTTTCACCGCTTTTAACGACGCCGAAATCTTTGGGTAGTACGATCGTGGCATCAATTTGGCTTTGACTCATTTTTTCTTTTGCTCTTTGAAGGGTAGTGGCTTCTGAGTCTATGTTTAAGATTTCGTTTTTAGCGGCTTCTTTTACATACTCTTTTGCAAACTGGCTTTCTGACTGATTAATAAGCGCCACCTTGAAAGTACCGCCAGAGCTTTTGCCAAATATTCCACCAAATACAAACAAAAAGATCAGTGGAAATAATACAGTAAAGAAGATTGCAGTTTTGTCTCTAAAAAATCTTCTGGTGTTAATTTTAGTGAACACGTATATGGTAAAAAGTTTCTGTTTCATATTATGCTCTCAGTTCTTTACCAGTTAAATCGATAAAGACATCTTCTAGATTTGCTTGTTCAACCTGTTGTTCTTTAGTAAAACCTTTTGCCAGCAATTGTTTGATGAGGTTCTTAGGAGTATCAAGCTTAACAATCTTACCGGCATCCATAATTGCAATGCGGTCACACAGCATTTCGGCTTCATCCATATAGTGTGTGGTCATAATCACCGTCACGCCGCGACGACGAACTTCTTTCACAAGCCCCCACAAATGACGCCGCGCCTGTGGGTCTAAGCCCGTCGTTGGCTCATCAAGAAAGAATACCTGTGGGCTATGGACGAGTGCAGCCGCGATTGAAAATCGCTGCTTTTGACCACCTGAAAGATTTTCAATAAAGCTATCCTTTTTTTCTTGCAAATCAACATCTGTCAAAAATTCGTCAATGTTCACTTTCTCGCCATATGCAGCCGCAAATAGTTCTATCAATTCTGAAAGCTTGGTTTTATCTTGAAAGCTCGGCGTTTGTGGCTGTACGCCAATAATTCGCCTGATTTCATATGGGTTTTCTGAAACATCAATGCCTGCGATGTGTGCTGTACCACCATCAATTGGACGCAGAGCCTCAAGCATTTCAAGCGTTGTGGTTTTACCCGCACCATTTGGCCCCAGAATACCAAAGATCTCACCTTTTTTAACATCAAAACTAATTCCATCAACGACATTCTTATTATCGTAGGTCTTAGTTAAGCCTTCGACACGCACAATTACAACTTTTTCTTTCCTCATAGAT
>CAZNJH010000032.1:0-7779 GCA_964573355.1 uncultured Candidatus Saccharibacteria bacterium
GTCCCGCTGCCAAAAATAAGACCCCTGCTCACTCCGATTTTTAAATCGATCTCTGTTTACGGAACAAAACAAGGAACGATTAGCTCCGTAAAGTTCGATCAGAAGGGTGATGTCATCATTGCATCTTGCCGAAAGGGCGAAAAAAGTGTTTTTGCCATGTCAGAAACCGAAAAAAAATGTAATAACTTCGCGCTTCGCACCACGAACAACTGCTGCGCTACCCACCCCCAGCCACGTGTATACCACCAGCTTAGTACATCTATTAATAACATAAGCTTATTGTACCAGATTGATCACGGATAGCATGGATTGATATAAAATACTAGAAAATAGATGTAGAAATGATATAATTGCACATGTTCTCAACAAATTGAGAAATAACTTTTTCAATAAGAGAAGCAGGCGCTACAAAAGTCATAGCTTCAAAAGCAATTTTGAAACCAAAACTTGTGTACACGCCGACGTCGGGGTGTGGCGCAGTTGATAGCGCGCTCGGTTTGGGACCGAGAGGTCGAAGGTTTGAGTCCTTTCACCCCGACCACAATCGAAATCACCAGTTTTTATGAACCCAGCCCAGGGTTCATTTGCATTATAAGTGATTTCGCACCTCTGTTAGACTATGTCGCGCATCATAGATTATGCGACTTTCACTTCTGGCAAACAGCTATTCGTACAATCGAGCTTTTACGACATAAATCGCCATTGCTTGCATAATCAACTGTCTGAGTTTAATCTTTGATGTATGACTACAGATACATTACATTCTGGCACCTTCGTACCAAGAGACGAACTAGGGCTTACTTTTGATGAACCCGATACGCTTCACTATCTCGATGCACCAATGACAGTTACTGCAACCGAGCTTGATGAAGGTGGAGTAAGATATGATGTTGCAGTTGATCATCAGCCACTCGATGGTACTGATCTGGTAAAGCTTCTCGGTAGAATTACTGCAGATGGCGTAGTAGACGCTTCACTATACGGCATTATCGCTGACTGGGATATTGTTGACCGTGCAAAAGAGCGTGTAAACGGTTACGAAAACACTCTGGTTACCCTACACCAACATCTTGGAGGGCCATGGCAAGAGTTTATGAAAAGCAGAGGCAGGTGGCTAGGTCTTCTAGTAGATGCTGAGATGCCGTTGATTAAGAGTAAACCACCGTTCACCAGAACACCTTTTGTGGCTGAAGCAGCTATAAATCTAGATCATATTGGTGACACGGTTGCTTTGGCAAAAAAAGAAACTATTGCCTCTTTGGTTACCATTGTTGATGGGGCTGGATTAGCTAACGCCCAGGACAGAGTGTTGGACGAAATCAAAAGAACGATCAACAAAAGACGAAACCCCAATAGACAGCTTGCTAATGAAGAGAAGATATTAAGACACTTCGGCAATATTCATGATGCAGAACGCAGAGCCTTAGTTAAGAGGGTTTTGAAAGGCTTATTGGATGAAGATGAGGCCGAAAAAGCTGTTGCTATTGCCAAAGACACTATATACGAAGAGTATTTGCCAGAAGATGGCAGCAGACGCCATTTTGTACCAAGAGGCGCACTTGCTAGGCCACTTGATGAGATGGTTTCTCAAGCAGAAACAGTCATAAGAGGTAGGCACGAAATCAAAGTTGTGCCAGTAGAGTATGCAGATGGCAAAAGATCAA
Organism: uncultured Candidatus Saccharibacteria bacterium; assembly: GCA_964573355.1. Lineage (GTDB taxonomy): Bacteria > Patescibacteriota > Saccharimonadia > Saccharimonadales > UBA7683 > UBA7683. The sequence goes on from CAZNJH010000032.1 coordinate 1,665, forward strand.
AATCAATGCTTCCAGGTTCATTGAAGTCGGCTGAAGCAACCACGGCTGTATCACCCCTATTATCTTGGCAGAATGTGGGTGGTCAACGGGACTTTATTATCGAGAGATCAACCGAACATCCTGATGGCAGGGTAGTATTTCATGATGGCGTACTGGGTGTGATGCTGTCTGCCTATATGGCACCAGAAGTTACATCAGAATGGCCAGATAGAATGAGTATCAGGGGAAGCCGAGGACAGTTCATAGGAGTAGCACAGGTACCCGTACTAGCCCTGATGCGAAAAGCTCAGCTACTCAAAACACCGTTTATAGAAACAGCCGAAGAGGCAGCAGCTTAGAACAGTACCATTGAAGACAGCTTTTTTCGAAGGTTCATCAATCTTTAACTTATCAATAAGCTGTTCAGAAGCCACTGTATCCCTAGCTATCCATTTAAAAAAGTTCCAGAAGCAGGCGTTTCTGTCGACCAACCATAAGCACTTTAAGAAATGTTTTTGTTTTTTAGTACCGTATTATTCACCGCCTATTCGCATTATACTTAACAGATACGGTATACTTCTGACATGCCTTCAACATTTACCGATCGTGACCATAGAGCCGCGAGAATCACACATAAGTTATTCTGGAAAGCTAACCTAGTTGATAAGCTGAGTCTTCTGGGGTGGCTTCTTACTCGACCCCCTGCTCTACTTATTTACAATGTCGTAATCCCGTTTCAGGTAGCGTACGGTATTCAAGCCATAATTACTCGCCAATTCGACTCTGTCAGTCACTATGCGTATGCAATTTTGCTCTCAGGCATAGCTTATTGTGTCTTGTGGACTATTGGTGGTATATCAATCTGCAGGAATGGGAGGATTGGTACAGAGTATATCCAAAAGGAGGTATTCGCTAACTATCTAGATAAAGACTATGATTTTTACAGTAATACCTACATCGGCAGCTTAGGTGCGCAGGCTACACGATTAAAGGATGCATTTAACGAGTATTCTACGTTAGTGATGAATAGCGTTACCAAACAGTTAATTATCGTGGTCACAAGTATCGCAATTATTGCCTACCAGTCGATAGCATTGGCTGCAATTACATTTCTGAGTATGGTCTTGATCCTAAGCTTTACTATTGCGAGTGGTAGGTGGAGATTAAAGTACCGACGTCTCCTCAGCGAAGCAAATAGTGAGGTTGCGGGAGTCGTTGGTGATGCATTAGGGCATGGTGTCACAGTGAAAAGTTTTGCGGCTGAAGACTATGAAAAGAATCGATTGGGTATTTCACTGAAGAAGCAAGTCAACGCACAATACTGGTCATGGATGACTTCTATTCCAGCTGATATTGGCCGCATGCTTCTTGCAGCTATCGCAACACTGGTATTACTTCTCCTCACAGCACACCTATACGAAAAGAACTCTATATCAATCGCAATAGTTGTACTCGTCCAGTTATATGTTATTAAACTGGTTAATTCTACGCAGGAGATTGCGGAGCTTGTTAAAACGTATGAATCTGTAATGAGTGGTGCTCATCAGTCGCTTAAAACAATGTTGATCAAGCCAACTATAGTAGATAAATTAAATCCAAAAAAGTTACCGAAGAATACCCACTACGATATAGAGATAGAGGGTGTCACATATCGCTATAAAGACGCACCAAAAAATACGACAGCTATTAAAGATTTTAATCTCTTTATAAAACAAGGTGAAAAAGTTGGATTGGTGGGCTATTCTGGGAGTGGAAAAACAACACTCACAAAATTATTGCTCCGATTTATGGATATAACCAGCGGTAGCATAGCTATTGGTGGCATAGATATTCGAGACCTCAAGCAGAAAGACTTAAGAACTAACATCTCGTATGTTCCACAGGAACCTTTATTGTTTCACAGAACAATTTTAGAAAATATTGCCTACGGGCAGCCGAGTGCTAAGAGGATTGCCATCTACAAATCGGGGAAAGACGCGTACGTTGATGAATTTGTAGAAGAACTATCAAGAGGATACGATACCCTGGTCGGAGAGAGAGGTGTAAAGTTATCAGGTGGGCAACGTCAACGTGTCGCAATTGCGAGAGCTTTGCTGAAGAACGCTCCAATATTGGTACTTGATGAGGCTACGAGTGCATTGGACAGTAAGAGTGAACAGTATATTCAAAAAGCACTCTGGAAGCTTATGGAGAACCGCACCGCACTAGTTATTGCACACAGACTAAGCACGATTCAACGCATGGACAGAATTGTAGTTATGGACAAGGGTGCAATTATTGAGGTCGGCACACATACCGAATTACTCAGGAAATCAGGTGTATATGCAAAGCTGTGGGAGCACCAAAGTGGAGGCTATATAGCAATTCCCGCTAATCAAGATACTTAGAAACTTAAAAGATTACCTGTTTAGTGACTCGTCTTTCGACGTTCTACTACTTGGAAACTCTTCAGCAACATACATGCCCCATCGATATTACTAACTATGTAGTTCAATAGTTCGAGGAGAGCCGTTTCTTTCGACCAAGCATAAGCACTTTGAAAAGTGCTTTTTGTTTGTTCTTTAAGTTTATGATTGACATTAACAATAATAATATGTTATAATTAATTCAATATGCCCGGTTTTGAAATTGAGTATCTAATCACCACCAATGCATCCACTGAAGTATGCCCAGGCGAAAAACCTTTAATGATATGTGCGGCTCCTAGGGATGTTTTAAGACAACTCGTCGAAATGTCAGCATCCTATACTCCACCTGCAGAAGGCACATGGTGGGGTGGTGCGGGTAATGGTTGTCATGCAGCATGTGATGAGTGTGGTAAAAAACTTGGTGGATCATTGAAGAGCGTGGATGGCGAAATTAGCGAAGAAATGTGTTTAGTATTCGGAGCCCCCCAACCGAAGAGGAGCTTGCGGCCATGGACGTAAACGAAATAGCCGAATCAGAGGAGTAAGCTTCACTCAATAGACCACTTCTAGATTCGTTTTTAACCGTTCCTGTTCTAGTATAACGTTTAATAGCAAGACTAGACTTTGTGCCTGAGAAATTTCGACTGTGATCCATGAAAAAAGTTCGAGGAGTAGCTATTTCTGTCGACCAAGCATATGCACTTTAAAGAGTGCATATGCTTGGTTCAGCTAGATAAATCTATTACGTCACATTAGCCACACAAGTAGCTTTCCACCTATTCACTCCACTGATGGAGGAAATGCCCAGAAGAACAAACCGGAACGCTACCGGATCACTACTTATAGAACAGCGTATGTTTTGCATCATTCCTCCCGAAACCATAGACAGAATGTTAAATATTTGATATAATAGTGCAAAATGAATAGAAACGGATGTAAAGTTTCATGAAGTACGCATCAATTTTCATCACAATTTTACTGGTATGGGTCGCTGTCATTCTGATGGCCTTTGTTGTGAAGGGCCCGGGCGACATGTTCAAGCTCTACATTGCGTTGATTATTTTTACGCTAACACTTTTTATCATTGGATTTGGTAAAAATAAATAAAGGATCTGCATGAGCGCCCGAACGCTGCAAGAAGCACAGATCAAGCAACTTAAGCGACATCGCCGTCGTGTGCTTTCTAAACTTGTAAAAGACGCCTATTTGCTGCACCGCAAAGGCCACCACCCTGAAATGAACAATCTTATATGCGAAGAGTTCACCAAGCTTGGTGGTGTCTATGTAAAGTTCCTTCAAGGCGTGCTACTCAGAAGTAGTTTAATGCGTGATTGGCAAAGTAGTGATCGGTTAAAGATCTTTGAAAACCTAGAGAGCGAACCGCTTGATATCCAATCGATACTCCAACAAGAGTTACCACCGAGGCAACTCGAAAAAATCGCCAGTGTTAGCCCAACCCCTTTCGCGGCCGGTAGTTTTGGCCAAGTATACTACGGGACCCTGCAAGATGGTAGCCAGGTTATTATTAAGCTCCTACGGCCAATGATCCGCGAAACGCTTGCCTATGATTTAAAGCTTATTGGTTTCTTTAGCCGGGCATTTGTAAACAAATTATCGCGAAATATTGATATGAATATTGTGACGGCAATCGATGAATTTAAACGAGCAACCATGCGCGAAACTGATTACGTTGAAGAAGCTCGTTTTGGCGATGAGCTTTGGCAAGCCTACCGTGATAATGCCCAGTTTGTTATTCCTAAAACGTACCTTGAACTATGCACGCAGAATATTATTACCCAAGAATACATTGGTGGTATTTCAGGCGCCCAGCTACTACGCTTGAAAGAACAGGGTATCGATCCAACAGAATATGTCAAACAACAACTCGGCTCTGATCTTAGTAAACAAATGGAGTTGCTCGGATTTGAATACATCCGAGGGATATTCTTACTGCCAAGAGTGCAAGGTGATCCACATCCCGGCAATGTGAAGCTGCTCGACAATAATCGAGTAGCTCTTATTGATTTTGGTATTTCAGCTCGTAGCCCCCGAGAGAAAGCCGCTTTTTACGGCGTACTCCGTGAGTACCAACGAATGCTCGGCGGCGACATTGACATCCCTATGATGCTCGGGCAATTTTTACGATTCTTTGTTAGTGATTTATACAAAGCTATGAAGAAAGTTACGAGTCTGCTTCCAGCAAATGACAAAACGAATGATCTTACGCGCCAAATGGGGCTAATTGCCGAAATGAATTTTCAAAAAGAAATGGGTGACCAAGAGCTGGAAGGGGCTATCGAAAGTGGCAATATTCTTGGCACAATTAATCAGGTTGTTAACAGCGGCAACCGGTTTGGTATTATTGTAAAACTTGACGACACCGAAATGCTGCGCGCTGCTCAAAGTTATATTACCCTGGTAGATTCTTTTGGCCTAAAAGGCAGTGTTTTACCTCGTGCGTTTAAGGAGGGCCTCGCCTACGTTGCAAAAGAACGACCTGATTATACTAAAGAGGGTGAAATTTCTATGAGTGCCAACCGTGCAATGGAGGTGATTAGCAAGTGGCTGGAGCGTGTTGCTAATCGTGATCCAGCCCTTTTCAAAACCTTTGTAAGCAAGATTAAGGCAGCAGAAAAAACCGCAAAACCAGCCAAGTCATCAACCACAGACAAAGAATCATCGAACGCCAAGAAAACCACGAAATCAGCAGTTGAGATTAAAAGAAAAACCGACGAAACGCCTTAGAATACTTGCATCAAAATATTAGTAAAGCTTGACATTATATGATATAATAAATACATACTATGTTCAAAGACGTAATTTTATTTGTAAAGTATCCCTACACCGCCGGCGTGATTGCCACAATGTGGCTTGGGACTGCTCTTTTGCTTGCAATCAGCCGTGATTTAGACCCCATTAATGTGGTCATTATTAATATGGCTGCAAGCTGCGTTGTGGCGTTACTTGGTTTTCGTGGCGGCCAAGAAGTATAGAGTGCCTCACTTGAATCTAGAACCCAACACATTGAAGAGAGGAGGTGACTATTCGGCAACGTTAATGATTGTTTTGGTCGTTACTTCACGATTTTGACCAGCAAAACGGTATCGTTGTTCACGAATAAACTTCAGCGGCGCTTCGTCTTTGTTAACCAAGTATATGATGGAACCCTTCGCCTGTGCACCGGGATCAAGCTTAATCGTATCGAACTTATCGGTATAGCTTGCGATTGTCTGTGGCGTGAGACGAGCATTAGTTGAATCTTCGAGGTAAAACGCAAAATTGGTGATATCTTTTGCTTTGTCTTTTGCAATATTGCCCATCAAAAAGTTTACCTTAATCAATTCTTTGGTTGCATCAAGTTTGTAGTTTGGATCATCTGTCTTAAAGTTACGCTCAATGTTAGCCACTTTCAAAACTAGCCCATCACTTGCGGTCAGCTGTTTGCCGATATCGCCTTCAACGTTTTCGTCGACATACTTAGCTTCAATGAGCTCAGTGCCTAAATCAAGTGTGGCTTCTTCATCTTGTTTTGCTTCTTCTTCGGCAGCCTGACGCTGACGATCTGCTTCTTGTTTCTGATAGGCTGCATCTGCGGCTTTTTTGCCAGCCGATTTACCACTCACGTTGCCAACAAAAAATGCGGCGACGACCAACCCTAGCACCAGTAGACTACCAACTGCGATCAGTGCGATTACTTTACCTTTACCACCGACTGGACCACTTGGATC
>CAZNJH010000033.1:0-7771 GCA_964573355.1 uncultured Candidatus Saccharibacteria bacterium
GTTTTCAGTGTCATATAAAGCTGTGCCTCCTGCATGTTTCTTTATTTCACAAAATTGTTTAGCCGGTATTAACGAGGTGCGCGTCTCGAGAGGCCTTGAGCCTGGACGAATTGCGCATGTGTTTAAAGATTCAGTTACTGCTACAAACTATGCTAGCGCGACACATGAACAGCGACAAGCCGAACTGAGCTCTATTGGTTTTACGTTTGAAGGCAGAGACATCAGTCAAAGCTCGGTTGTTGTACTCGATGATGTACGCATAACCGGTTCTGCCGAGCAACGAATCGCTGATCTTATAGAAAAAGAGCATGCACCTGAACTTGTGTTAGGTTACATTGCATTACTTGATCCTGCAATGGCAATTGAGCAGCCTTCTATTGAGCACGACATGAACTCTGCATACGTTAAGGATATCCACGATGTAAAGCGCATAATCGATGATGGATATTTTTCACTAAATATCAGAACTCTTAAGCTCATTCTTGGCTCAGAATTAGAAGATCTCACAGAGGTGATGGGTAGCCTCGATGCTAATTTATTGGAACAAATTTATAGAGGTGCAGTAGCAACGGGTCCAGCATTCCTTGAACAGTACAGTAATGGCTTTGAAATTCTTAAACAACGTATAACTGAAATACGGGAAAAAGCACAGTGAAAGAACGGAAATTTGGTCTTGCAACAGTTACGGCCCGTCAAACTGAACAAGGGCTAGTTGCAGATTTTGCTCAAAATCCTTTTGGTATTGATTTAAAAGAATACAGTAGGTTCAAATATGGCGACGGTAATGCTGCCGATATGCTGGGGGGCCTTTTGGCTGAGCAGTTTATTGAAACACATGATGCCGATGAAGCTACGCTACTTGTAACGTCTTCTGCATACAAAACCGCGCCTCCCGCCGCACGCGCTTTGCAAGATTCATTTGTTGCGCGAATGGGCGAGCTTGCGCGCCCAAATGCAGTTGCAACATTTAAAATTAACCGTGCCAATCTTACTAATGGCGACTACGCTCAAATGGGTCTTGAGGAACGTCAGAAAGTTATGGCAGCAAATGGTCTGAGTCTGCCCGAAGATTTAGAAGTTGAAGGTAAAGACATTGTAATACTCGATGATATTAGTGTCACTGGCTCACACGAATCGATGTTACGCAAACTCTTGGTGCCTGAATCCCCGGCAAGTATTCAGTATGGTTACATACTTTCCGTCACAAATGGCACTGAGCACCCAGGTATTGAAGCTGCTATTAATGCCTCGTCAATTAGCACCATTGAAGATGTACTCCCTCTTGTTACTTCAAAGAAGTTTAAACCTAATGCGCGTCTTTGTAAATTTATACTTGCTCAAAGCCTATGTGACATTAAACAGTTTGTAGAAGCTTGCGATACTGAAGTTGTAAGTAAAATTGAGCATTACGTTACTGGGGATGAGCTGGTTCAATTGCCACGCTACGCTCATACTGTCCCATTACTTTTGTCACTTTGTGGCGTACGACTTGGTCACGAACCACATAAAGCCGTGCTCGTTACACGGCAACTTTAAGGTTCGCTTTGTCTCGTTATGAATTGAGGAGTTTTAAGAGTTTAATTGTGGTGTTCCAGGTTCGAATTGTAAGTGATTTATAAATTGGCTTGGACATAATTCTTGAAAGCATACTTTTTGTGCGCTCAGCACTTAAGCGCTGGAAGTAAACTACTCCTACACCCTCCCATACTGAATCTACTGCAGAATTTACCTCAAAGATCTGCTGTGAATTCTTTGAAGATTTGTTAATAAAATATGCAACATCATAGTGATATTTTTCGGGCTGCGCGCCGAAGCCTGTTGGGGAATTTTCGACTATACGTACTACATCTTTAACACTTAAAACTAAGACTTTTATAAGGTTACTGTCGAACTGAAAATTTGCCATAAGGAGATCCTGAATTTTCTTGGCAATTCGATTCTTATTTGTAATCCCACTCTCAAACAACACATTACCACTGTTCAAAAATGTTTTCACTGACTTGATATTTTTATTTTCAAGGCAGGCTACAATATCTTTCATCGCTATAGTGTTTTTACCGCCCACATTAACACCTCGTAAAAGAGCAACATATCTCATGTATGCAGTATAGTAGTATTATGGATCAGCCGCTAGCAGAAAGAATGCGTCCCAAAACAATCGATGAATATATTGGGCAGAACCATCTAACACAGCAAGGTAATATTATCCGTGAAATTATTGCTAAAAAACAGCCGACTTCACTGATTTTCTGGGGTCCACCTGGCTCAGGTAAAACCACGTTGGCTAGAATTATCGCCCATGAACTTGACACTGACTTTGTAGAACTTTCAGCAGTTACTGCTAAAAAAGCAGATATCACACAGGTAGTCGAACGAGCGCGAGTTAACTGGAACTTAGAGAAGCGAACTTTGCTATTTATTGATGAAATTCACCGTTTTTCAAAATCCCAACAAGATACATTTTTGCCGCACGTGGAATCAGGGCTCATAACCTTAATCGGTGCCACCACAGAAAATCCAAGCTTTGAAGTAATTTCACCCCTACTTTCTCGTTCCCGAGTTATTGTGCTTGAGCCGCACAGCAAAGCCGATATGATAGCGATTATTACACGTGCGTTGAAATTAGAAAAAGCAAGCAAGCGTGTAAATAGAGCAGCAATTGATGTGCTCGCCGAACTCAGCGGAGGTGATGCACGCGTGGCGCTTTCAAATCTTGAACTAGCCTTACAACTGAGCGGCAAAGTTACACCAGAAGTTATCAAGACCGCTGCTCAAAAACGGCTTCCTGGCTACGATAAAGGCGGTGAATACCATTACAATCTGGTTTCAGCTTTTATAAAAAGTATGCGTGGTTCAGATGTAAATGCCACCTTGTACTATCTCGCGCGGATGATTGATGCTGGCGAGGATCCAAAATTTATTGCTCGTCGGATGGTTATTTTTGCATCTGAGGATATCGGCCTGGCCGGCAATGGCGCACTCGCGCTTGCCACTGCTACATTTCAAGCAATCGAACGTATTGGTTTACCGGAAGGCCAATACAGTCTGTTCCACTGCGCGGTTGCGCTCGCAAAAAGTCAGAAATCTCGGGAAGTTGCCGATGCTATGTACGGTGCAATGCAAGCAGCAAAAGATTACCCAAATGTTCCGGTTCCACTTCATTTACGAAATGCGCCCACCAAACTCATGAAAGATCTAGGATATCAAAGCGGCACTAAATGGGAGGCTAATTTTAAACATCCAAAAGGGTTCTTACCCGAAGAAATCAAAGATTTAAAACTTTTGTAGTATAATCAATCTGTTATTGGGGATTGGCCAAGCGGTAAGGCACTGGGTTCTGGTCCCAGGATCGGGGGTTCGAATCCCTCATCCCCAGCCAAATAGATTTTTGACTATGCAATCCAAAATCCTGTCAGATTGGCTTATTTTTTATGTTATTTAGGGCAAGCAGCACAACTAAACTTTTCAGAACTCAGATATTTATGGTATGGGAATTACTTTCGGTAAACATCTTTTCTATGCTGAATATGTAAGATTACGATATTGATACCCTCAACATCAAAAAGTATTCTATACGTTCCTACTCTAAATCTGTACTGTGCATCTGTAGGCTTCGTTAACACCGCAGCAAACGTTAATGGATTATCTTGGGCGACAAACCATTCTAGCTTTACTTTAAGTCTTTTTTGCAAATGCTTTGGTAGCTTTTGTATATCCTGAGCAGCAGAATTTTTATACAGCAACCTGTACTGCACAGCTATAAATTCCCAAACACGTCTTCGTGACTGAGATATTCACTACTTTCACGGGCTTCTTTAATTCGAGCAAGATACGCCGGATCACTGCTAGCAAGTAAATCTTCTAGCCTATCTAAGTCCACAATAGCCCGTTCTTTCTTACCACGTCTGGTAACAATAAGAATATCAGTATTACTGACAGCATCTAAGGCGTCGGCGAGCCCGTTTCTTAGGTCTGAAGCAGATATTGTTTTCGTTCCCATAATAGCTCCTTTCAATTCAATAGTACATTTTAATTGTACATCCGTGATGTACAACTTGTCAACTATTTTGATTTTAAGTCTTCATCATGATGCGATTTTCTGACGATATTCATCAAGTAGCTCTCGGATCTCGTCTATATCAACTATCGGATCATCTTCTTGTGGTGATAAAGTTATCTTAAGGAATCTTCTCCCCAGCCATTATGATCTAGGCAGCGGGAGTCTCATGAACATAGAACAACAGAGTTCATTGAAGATGTTCAAAAACGTCCGTTAGAGGCAACTTACCTCTTTTTCTTGGACCTGAGCGGTTAAATATGAGATATTCGTCGTATGGCAGTAAATTTAGAAAACCTAATTCCAGTTCGGTGTAGAGAATGCATCACCTTACGCACGACCGTTGTGCGACAGTCTGATCTGATAGATAGATGCGCCGCCCTAATCGAAGGTGGAGCTGAAGATCAAAATCGAGATCTAACAACCATAATGGACCAACTGGCTAAAGTTGAATCTGACGCAGAGAGCCTAGTGCTCGCTTTTATCGGCAGGTGTGCAAGTAGAGATGAGATTGTTCCTGAAACGCAGTGTCGCGTACCCACCTCGGAGTGGAAAGATATAGTTTAAGTTTAAGCTTTGATAGTTCGAAGTACGTCGATAAGATCCTGCGAGCCGCACTGGGCTTGGCTAGATAAACGAACTACAGGTCAAATCGTCCATACAAAGGCTCGTTACGGCTATAGTTTAATCTTTAGAACGGCGTCCGTGCCTATTTTATAATTATATTGCCTCATCTTATGATTCCTGTTACTGTATAGTAAATATATGGCTGATAATCGGAATTTTGATGATATTGTTTCTGGTAAAAGTACGGACCGTATTTTTTATGAAGATACTGCTACCATCGCGTTTCTTGATCACAATCCTGTAACCAAAGGGCATTCCCTCGTAATCCCCAAAAAAACCATTGACCACCTCGATGATTGTGGCGAAGCATTGTACCTAGCAATTTTTAAAACAGTCCGTATCGTCTCAAGACTGTTGAAAGAAAAATTACATCCTGAACGGATTATTTTAGTGGTACACGGTTATGATGTACCCCATGCTCACGTGCATGTTATACCCGTGTACAAAAAAGGTGATGTACAGTTTGGGAAACGCCCAGAACGCATTGTAAGCCCAGATGAACTAGCCAAGGTTAAAAACATACTCAATGAGGAAACATAACGAAAATGCCTGAAATTGGTCATGTAACAATTGCCGCCGGTGGTCAGGGTAGCAGAATGCGCGAATACATGAATAGCACTAGGCGCTACCCTATCAGCTATCCGAAACATTTATTACCGACCGGAGCTGGAGAAACGCTGCTTGGCAGACTTGTTGACCAGGCATCAGAACAACCAATACCGACAAAGCCCACAATAAATGTAAATCCAGAAAACCAAGACCATATCACTAAAGCAATCGGCGATGCTGCAAACTATGACAGTGAAAACTTTGTATTTTCGCTTGACGCGTTTTACTACCGAGTGAGACGAGAAGACGCTCAAGGTATCGGTGCCTTTGTGCTATGTTGCGCAGGTGATGTGTATACCAAATTTAGCTGGGAACAAATGATCGAAGCCCATCAGCGGTCCGGTGCAGCTATTTCTGCGCTTGTCAAAAAAGCAGAAGCAGACACCCAGGCAGCACAATTTGATGTTGATCCGCAAACTGGTCGTATCACTCAGTTACGTCGACCGGATTTGTCCCCATCTGGTTCGTACACCAATATAGGTATGTGCATTATTGAGCCCACCCCTGGGATACTCTCTGTGTTACACGACACACTACCAGAAGACCCCCGTGACTGTAGTGATGGCGATCATGTCTTTGTCGAAATGGTACGCCGGGGTCTAGCGGGAATTGTAGATTGCGGTGATGCGTACAGTACCAATATAAATACACCTCGCGAATATGAAGGCCTTTTGGCACGCACCGCTACTGAAGCAGCACTTGCAGATTAATTCGATCCCTGTATTTTAATCAGACATTAAATGACTCAGATGCTCAAATTTTAGCCAACACCTGGTCGTAATATTTTTTCCATAGGTCGACGTTTTGCCAGCTCATCTATGAGTTTATCGAGATAACGGATTTCTTGCATAAGAGGTTCTTCAATGTCCTCAATACGTACGCCGCAGATGACGCCGGTAATTGTCTTACGAAGTGGATTGAGGGCCGGCGCCTGAGCAAAGAACTGTTCAAAATCTATCTGGCTTTTTAATGCAGCAGCCACCTCATGAGCAGAATATCCAGTCAGCCACTGAATAATTTCATCTACCTCGGCTTTGGTGCGCCCTTTTCTTTCGGCCTTCTTCACATACAAAGGGTAAACTATAGAAAAACTCATGGAATAAATTCGGTGATTTTTTTCATTCATCAACAACTAATTATACCACTGGCATCCCCCGCTTCATGCCGTTAGTCTTGGTGTGGCTTATAGTACAGATAATTCGATGCTTTTTGTATTTTACTTGAGAGGAATAGTAATGAATAAGTACCGAAGAAAATAGCTAATTAATGCATGTAAAGCACAATTAAGTGTAGCTACCCGTAAGTTTCTTTCATGCTTTGGCGCTAAGCGCTCGAGCAATTACCGGTTTTTAATATTCGGCTATAATAATTTTGTGTTGATTCATTAATATTTTAAATGCGTTAGGCTTTTGCATAAGTGCGCCCATGTCTTCGGGTACAATCTGCCAGCTTAAACCATACCGATCTTTGCACCAGCCGCATTGTTCTGCTTCTTTCACGTTCGAAAGCTTTCCCCAGTAGTAATCAATTTCTACTTGGTCTTTACAGTTTATTTGAAACGACACAGCTTCGTTAAATGAAAACTCCGGTCCTGCATTAATAGCCATAAAGACATTACCATCAAGTTCAAATTCCAGCGTTAAGTCTTTTCCAGCTAAGTTTGTTTGAAAGTCCTCTAAGCCCTCCTCTGTACTAGCAGGATATGCACTACCACCAGTGATTTTGCTATGTGGGAATACTGAAATATAAAACTCAACTGCTTCACGAGCATTGCCATTAAACCACAGGTTAGGAATTATCTTTTTCATTGAATCGAACCTCTCTATTATAAATTTTTACATCCGTTATTCTAAACTATTGTTCACTAGTTCTTCCGCTTAATTTCAGCTGGTTGGTTGCATCACTATGCGTGCCACCAGATGAGACATACGTACTCGAAATAGTGGCTCCATGCTTAATTATGTGAACTACCGCCATTGCATGCCCACGACCCAAGCCATACGTTGCCGCAAGCCAATTCACAATCTCACCAGCCTTTGTATCGGCTCCGAATCCTTGTGCATGCGCTTCATCAATCAACTGCTGTGGTGTTCTGCCAGTTTTAATTTCGATATTGTCTAAATATGCTTGAAATGACATGAATTGCCTCGCTTAAAATTGAGTGAGCTTTTCAACCTTCTTAGTATACCAAGCTCAAAAGCTTTTGCATGCCCAACCCTAGCAATAAGCGGTATAATAGAATGGTGATAGATCGATACCGTACATATCAACCCCGCTATCAGCAAAGACAACGACCCCGTCATCACTACGGAAGATCATTCGCTGTAGCATTGTTGGTTATGGCTGGGCTTGTAGTTGGAAAATCCGCAACAAAAAGCCTCCTGGCTGAAAAACAATCACCACCTCAAGCGACAGCTTCACCAAAGCCAAAAAAAGTCGCCTTGAAAGCAGATCCGATCCCCCCAACCACCTGGAATG
>CAZNJH010000034.1:0-7289 GCA_964573355.1 uncultured Candidatus Saccharibacteria bacterium
GAACAGCATATGCCCGTTGTGGTGTTTGAATTAGGAAAAGAAGGCAATATCTTAAAAGCTGCACTTGGAAAAGACGCAATTGGTACAAAGGTGAGCTAGAAGCTCCAGAAGCTTGGGGCTTTATCGATCAAAGCCCGTTCATTATCGTTTCATCTCACGCTTGGCATCGCGATCTTGCTGCCGGCGCTTAATGGTCTCGCGTTTGTCGTAGTTCTTTTTCCCTTTCGCAAAGGCAAGTTCTATTTTAATGAAGCGACCTTTGTTCAGTAATTTAGTCGGCACAATGGTGAGGCCTTGTTTTTTGGCTTCTTCAACTTGCTGTAACTGTTTCTTTGTGACCAGTAATTTTCGTGGATCGGTACGTTCTTTATCTTCGCTCACCCCCCGTGCGGTATCGGGAATAGTAATACTGAGATTGGTCAGCCAGAGTTCATTTTGCTTGAGATTAGCATAGGCGCCAGTTAATCGCACGTGCCCCAGGCGGGCCCCTCGTACTTCGGCGCCACTTAATATAACACCAGCAACAATTGTTTCTCCGAGTTCATAATCGAACCGAGCGCGCCGGTTGATGAGTGGTTTAGAAGATGTGCCAGCTTGTTTTTTCATTACTTTAGTATACGTTATTGTGTATCAGATGTCAGATTCTGCCGCACAGTTTGCCATAAGTGCTTATCTCCTGAAAGTTTTCGCCAGTACCACCACTCGCCTCCCCACGCATCTATAGGGTAAAGATGCGTACGTTTAGCAAGCCGTATATTTTTTTCTAACTGCATAATACTCATAGATTTATTTTGCTCAGCAATACTCATTTCCCAAATTGCGCGTGGTCCCCATGGCTCCGCCTGAAGTTCATGAATAAAGCTGTCTCGCTTAGTTAATAGCCGGATAATCCTCGCCCGAAGTGGCCACCACCATATGGGGAGTGCACGATTTGTATAGCGATTATCTTCAAACTGTACTTGATAGAGGGTAAAGCCGAAGTGATCAGGCCGCGGTTGCCGCAGCGGTATGCCATAGGTGTCGCTGGTGGTCATAATAATGGGTCGATCAGGATCAAGTGATTTTACTAGAGAATATTCGTTTCGCATGCGGGCACGATTAAAGTCACCCTGTGTGCCGAATCCCCGGTTGAGGGCTTCGTTCTCGAGCTGCCAACTTATAATATGTTCATAATTTTTATAGCGCTGCACCACCACGGTAATAAAGTCATTGAGGGCCCGTGTACGCTCCTGTTCAGACAGCTTGAGTGCCCAGGCCGGCCAATGATTTTCAGGCCAGCGCGGTTGCCGCACTCCAAGGCAAAGGCTAATAACACCGTTCGCCTGTGCAATACGATCAATCTGCTCATCAAGCTCGCCAAAGGTATAGTGCCCACGTGTGCGTTCGTGTTCATCCCAGTAGCTCATGAGTCGAAAGCGCCGGAAGCCAACCTCATCAATAAGCCATGTGAGTGTATCCGAGGTGCTCAGCTTAAAGTTACGACATTGCTTGAGTGAAACACTTACCCCAAACCGCGAAGGATCAATTATGGTCGGTTGAGTTCGGCTTTGACCGCGTTCCAAATTGATGGATCGCCGAGTTTTTCTTTTCGCCAGTACCACCATTCACCTCCCCATGTGTAAATATCAGGCTTCCCTATTTTACGTGCAAACCGAATATTTTCTTTAATTTGTTTGGGGCTCATTGATCGATTTTGTTCAGCAATACTTAAGTTCACAGTTGCATCTGGCCCCCATGGCTCTACTTGAAGTTCATGAATAAAAATATCACGGTGCTTAAATGTTTGGATCCACCATGCACGAAGCCGATGGTACCAGACAGGTGTAGGATATGTGAGATAAAATTCGAAAGGTTTGGTTTTGGCGTTCCATACAATTCGGTACACCGAGAAGCCATACTGATCGGGTACTGGTTTGCCGAGTGGTAAGCCATGCTGATCGCTGAGGCTCATGTAAAGCGGCGTATTGGAATCAAGTGCTTTCACCGCTGCGAATTCTTTCTCGAGACGTTTTTGGTCAATGTCTTCTGGCGTGCAGGTGCCAAACCAATTGTTGACGGCTTCGTTTTCAAGTTGGTAACTCTCTAATGCGGGGTGATCTTTATAACGGGCTACTACAGCTTGCACAAAAGTAATGATTGCTTGATCTCTAGCCTCCTTTGACGGGAGCGTATCAAACCATTGTGGTTGATGGCATTCAGGCCAGCGCGGTTGCCGCATACCAAGGCCGAGGCTTACTTTTGATCCATAGGTAGCAGCCTGATCCATTTGCCAATCAAGTTCAGAAAAATCGTAGGTTCCTTGTGTTTTTTCAATATCGTCCCAATAGCTCATCAGGCGGTATCGTCGTATGCCCATATCCTGGTTGAGGGCAATGAAGTTGGCCTTCCAGTCTACTCCAAGTTCTTTTGCATACTTTGCCGAAAAACTGACACCATATCGAGGATTTTTCACCTCGGGCAACACACGTTCGATAACTGAATGGATAACAAACAGCAGCAGGAGAGTGCTCACCAGGTATATAAGCACCCGCTGCCATTGAGGGCGCTTTTGAATATAATGCTGCGCAGTGTGCCAGCGGCTACCTCGCTTAGGTGAGCGCGTCGCTTTTGAAACTTTTTGATGTGCCTTTTGTTTATTCATGTATCTGTTACGCTTGTGGTTAAGTATAACATACTGGTGAAGTGTTTATAACGTGATCTAGTATGCAAATCCATATAGCTTTAATACTTCAATCGTAACGGTACAAGATGATACACTAGAGCACATGCGCATTGGTCTTTTTACCGACACATATGTGCCAATTCATAATGGCATTAGTTACGTGGTTGAACTCACCCGCTCAGGCCTTGAACGGCTTGGTCATGAGGTATATATTTTCGCCCCGAGTCCTGAATTCGGCTATACTGAAACCGACGATCATATTATTCGCTACCCTGCAATTAAAGGGGTGACCTACGATGATGATTTAACGAGCATCTTCTTTCCGCCACGGCAGCTACAAAAAATTAATAAACTACAGCTTGATGTGATTCAATTCTTTACACCCAATCAGGTGGGGCTTCTCGGTTTAATGGCGGGGCTCCGCTACGATATTCCGGTAATTTCACAATATAGCACCGACCTCTATGAATATGTTGCATACTATCCAGCAGCACAAAAAGTAATATTAGGGTTTCCAATTGCAGCACCGGTTGTGCTCGGGGGCAGATTTAAAAGTTGGGGCAAAGCGCTTGCTGCACTGCCAAAAGACCGGACATTGTCTCAGTGGAAAAAGCGCTTGATTGCCGAGTACGCCACCAGTATGCACGACAAATGTGATGCCGTGATTGTGCTTTCGCGCAAACACAAAAAGCAACTTGAAGCGTGGGGCACCAAGACTGCACTTCATCTCATTCCAACAGGAGTTGACCCCCTCCCGTCTGCATCCAAAGCAGCAGTAGCCGCATTCAAAAAGAAGCATCATATTCAAGCGAGCGACAAAGTTATTTTATACGCTGGTCGCATTAGTAAAGAAAAAAACCTCGATTTATTACTCGATGCATTTACTGCGCATATTGCGCCATCGCGCGCGGACATAAAGCTGCTCTTTGCAGGTGATTTTGATTACCGTCAAGAACTTGAAGAAAAAGCTCAGGCATCACCATATGGGGACCGGGTTATTTTTTCGGGGAGTTACAAACGCACGGACGGCGGCGCTATTTATGCGGCTGCAGATGTGTTCGCCTTCCCTTCTCTTACCGATACGCAGGGCTTAGTGTTGCATGAGGCAGCCGGTGCTGGATTGCCGCTAGTACTCTGTGATGCTGAACTTTCAGAAATATTCCACCCGGAACAAAACGGGTTATTAGCGACCGAAACTCCTGAAGATTTCGCTCACCAGATACTCACCATTTTATCTGATGCCACGCTTCAACAGCAGATGTCAGAAATGAGTCAGATGTACGCCAGAGAATTTACCGAAGCACAGCAAATTGCAGCGCTCGAAAAATTGTATATTGACTGCGTAGCTCATCACAAACAAGTCAATTTTGCCGGCAGCCAATGGTAATAACAGTTGCTCTTCTATTTTTTTGAAACGAATGGATTGTCTTGTATATAAAAGCGGGCAATCTTGTCAACCGCCTTACTGATACCGATTCTGGTAGTTTTAACAATTTCAAAATCACGCTTGATTGGTTCAAATATTTGCAGTGGCGGCTTTTGTAGGTCGTGACCGTAGAGGGTTTTGTCTATACTGAGCGCCTGGGCTAGTTTTGCTGGGCCATTCGTGAGCTGGGAGACATCATTAAGGTGACGGTTTTGTCGCATATGGTCGATGCCATCTAACGGTTCGGCAGCGCGGATTAATATGCCAGCCCCAGAACCTTCTGAAGCGGCGGTTACATTGAAACACCAGTGCATGCCGTAGGTAAAGTAAATATAAGCATGTCCGGCTGGGCCAAACATAGCGATGTTTCGGGCCGAGGGTCCGCTAAAGGTGTGGCTAGCAGGGTCATCTTGATGATAGCTTTCGGTTTCAATGATACGTGCAGTCAATATTTCGCCCGTTGGTAAAATCCTTTTGATGACACAGCCGAGTAAATAGGCTGCGCCCTGTGTCACGTCAATAAGTTCTTGGGGTTTAATGAGTTTCATCAAGCTTGAGTTGCGCTGCTACATACGAACGCGTGAGTTTGGTGCCATCAAAAATTATCGGCTGTTCGTCGGGTCTTGGCGGCTGTAAATTTTGAGCAAGCCGTGCAAATTGATCTTCGGGCATAGCTCCTAATACGCGCGTGGTGTGTAAATGTGACTCGTCGACTGCGCGTTGTTTCGCCAGTGGCTGCGGTACCTGTACCCAGATTAATACGCACTGCGCGTTATTCTGCGCTGCGATTTTTCGTAAATTTTGACGATCATGATAAAAGTTAAAATTTGTATCAAATACAACGCTTTGATTACGATGCAAGAGCTGGGCGGTAATTTTATTTAAGCTCTCATAGAGTATTCGATTTTCTTTACTCGAGTAGGTCGGGTGTATGATTTGTTCACGCCGAATCTGGTCAGCCCATAAATGGGTGGCACCCGTAAGTTCGGCAATTAATTTGCTGGCAGTCGTTTTCCCGCTGCCAGGAAACCCCATCAGTAAATAGAGCGTTGCAGCCATTTTAGAATTCAAAGCCTTTGTATTCTAATAAATTCTCATAAAAGTTGTGTTTAATTTTGGTCATGTTGGTGGCAATATCAACATGATCGAGTAAGCTGTCTGGAAAATTACGGCCAGTTAAGCAGAGGCTCGTGTTTTGCGCCCTGTTTGTGATCAAATCCTTCAGTTTATTTTCCGAAAGTAGACCGTCATGAACGGCGTTGTTGATCTCGTCGCAGATCACCACATCCCAGGTACCGCTTGTAGCGTGTTCGAGCGCAAGCTGGTATGCGGCCTCTGCAGCAGCTTTATGGGTGGCGTCTGATGTACTCTTTTCGCTGAGATCGCCTGCATTATAAAAGCCTTTGCCACCTTTATAAAAAAACAGGTTATCCGCGAACAGTGGTTCTATTTTATGAATAAAAGTATGTTCGCCGACTTCCCAGTGCTTAATGAACTGAATAAAGGCGACTGTCTGACCGCGTCCAAGCGCACGACATAACAAACCAATACCAGCGCTTGTTTTGCCTTTGCCTTCTCCTGTATATACCACTACCACTGATTTTTTGAGTTCAAAATCTTCAAATGCCATAGCTACTGGTAGTATGCGGGATGGTGCGGTGCTGATGCAAGGCTTTAATACCGAACGATACTGTACCCTTCTTGCCTGGGCAGTGTGCGGTGACGATGAGTATGAAATGAAGTCGGCAGACTGCTGCGTTCAGCATATTGATCGAACACCCAAATGTACGATGCAAGTACGAGCGGCGTGGTTGCTTTGTTTTGCCACGCGATTTTAGTAATCTTTTGAGCGATCGCCATGGGGGTGGGTGCAGTAAGCGAAACGTGGTCGACAACGTCTTTGAGCATTTCGAGATGAATAAGGTCCTCCTCGGTCGGAGTGGTCGTTAGGAAATGGGCAAATTGTACAACTTCACGAAGGTCTGTCACAGGGTTAGGAGCTGGGCTAGCCGATAGCTCGGTATGCTTGGTGAGTGTGAGTTTGAGTAAGGCGGTCGCGTTATCTATCAAACTGCGGTCCGGGTCCTGTGTTTCGGCTATCTCATGAAATGTCACCAATATCGGCTTGGCGCTTTCGTCGCTCGTGTCATGGCTTGGCTCCAGATGTTCGCTCATAGACAGGTCTTTCAGTTTGAGGATATCACGGAGTCCGGCACGGATTTGTGATATTTCTCACTCCTGTTGGAGTTGTGATTCCAGCTGTATCTGCCAGTCAAACCACCCCGCTTGCACAAATGAGGCTTGAATTTTTTTATCAATCCCAGTGGCTAACAATAGACCCAGTAGTATAAACACGAGACCAAGCGTCCGCTTAAACCATCCATGCGGGTTAATCCCCCACCCGAGTCGCTTCACGGCCGTGCTACCCGCCTGCGTAATAATGAATAGTACGATGCCAAGACCACTTAAGAATACAAGCAGGTATACAATTCCTTGCAACGGGCTTACCGGTAAGATACTTGCAATGATGAGGGCATACGTTGGACTGCAGGCACTAAATACTGGCCCAAGGCTGGCGCCCAGTAAGATATCGCCAAGCGGTCCGGTCGCTTGTAGTGCGGCTCCAGATTTTTTTTGAGCCCGGATTTGCAACTTTAAACTGCCGGAAAACTTCTCCCATAAAGAAGGAAACACTGAAACTAAGCCGAAGAGTATGATGATACAGCCGCTGATTATTTGCCATGTCCGCGTCGGTACGGCTATTAAAAGCGTCGAAGCCTTTAATAGTAAGCTAAAGAGGAAAATTGAAGTTAGCAAACTAGCAATAATGAGTAATGGGCTTTTTTTGCGGTTACCACTCGAAGCGCGCGTAAGTAAGATCGGTAAGGTGGCGATAATGCACGGTGCCAGCACTGAAAGTGCTCCAGCGAGTAACGATATTAACAGAAGCGTCATACTAATTGCCGTAGAGTGATTGCACTAGTGTCTCAACAGATTTTTCTTTACCGTACCCGACCCATTTTTTTACAAGTTCACCATTTGGCTGTACAGCTACAAAGGTTGATTGCAAGGTTACGCCGTAACGCTTCTTGAGATCGGCAGCAGCATCAAAATCGACTTTCAGTATTTGTGTTTGTTGAGGTATCGCACCATTTTTAATGGCTTGCTCATACGCACGACATTCCGGGCACCACGCTGCAT
>CAZNJH010000035.1:0-7191 GCA_964573355.1 uncultured Candidatus Saccharibacteria bacterium
TTAACTGATTAAATTTATTGGAAGTTATTTTTTTACTGAATCGTAAAATTTTTGCCATTTGTTTCATAGTTTATACCTGCTCCGCTTGTAATTGTTGATGTGCCTGCCATGAAAATTGGGCAATAATGTCACTGACTTCTTTGGTGGTAAGAGTCCGCTCAAAGTGCGACAATACAATTCGAAAACTGATGTTTTTTGTTGGTTCACCTTCTTTTTGATATACGCCAAGCGGTTCAATACGGTGATTATATTCAGTTTCAGCCAGCTCCGAAGCGAGCAGTGTTTGCAGTGCCGCGAATGGCGCATCAGCAGCGACCTTAAGTGTAATATCTTGTTCGCTGGAAGGATATTTGGAAAGGGGCATGTAGGCTGCAAGGTTTCTATTTTCTGTTTCAAAGCTTGCACCATCAAGCGCGAATAATGCTGCTGCCGTATATGGCGGCAGCTTAAAGGCCGTAATGACCGACTGCTCAAGCTCACCGACGACACCAATCAACCCACCGGCTTCAGCATCTTTATAAAAAATATACGCAGAACGTGACATATTAAACGGTTTCTCTGCTTGAATCTTTTTTTCAGGATTCTCGATAATTTCTTGGCTGATCGGCTGAATTCGATACGATATACCGAGGCCGCTCAGCAGAGCATCAACATACTGCAGCATTTGATAATATGCAGCGCCAGACTTTTGTTTTTCGCTGGTGTACACCATTTCAAGCATGTTGGTTTCATCTGGTAAATTTTCTGGTGAATCATCAGCGTATTTGGTGTGCGTTTTACCGATCTCGAACAGCACAAACTCGTTAAACCCAGCTTTAATATTAGTTCGTACTTTTTCGAGCAAGCTTGGCAATATACTCAACCGGTAGTACTGCAGATCCGGACTCAGTGCGTTTCGAAGCGCAAATGCGCGTGCAGGATCTTGACCGGCTTTTTTCAGAAGATCCCCGTGCACAAAACTATAGGTCAAGACTTCATTGGCACCAGATCTTGAAAGTATTCTTCGTATTTCAGTTTTAAGGGCGCGAGATTGCTCTGGCGTCACGGGTGCGATCGTTCGACGCGGTAACACCAATGGCAGCTGATTAAAACCATATAGCCTACCGATTTCTTCTACAATATCTTCCTTAATTTCAAGATCAGTGCGCCAAAACGGGGGTCGAACCTCGATTGGACCCGATGCTACATGCGCTTGAATTTCCACATTATTAAGCAGTGTAACAATTTCTTCATCGGTAAATTTTGAGCCGAGCCGGTCGTTAATAAACCTTGTGTCGATTTCAATGTAGTTGTGAGCTGCTTGTTTGTCGCTCGACACGGAGGTGGCATCAGCAGGAGCGCCCACGACAGTGGCATGAGCATATGTTTCAAATAGTTCGATTGCCTTTGTAAGCACCGAAGGTAACTGGGCCGCTGGCTGACCTTTGGTTAAACGAGTAGCCGCTTCGGTGAAAAGACCATGAATCATGCTCGTTTTGCGGATATTATACATATTGAACGTTGCACACTCGAGTACCACACGTGTAGTGCTTTCATCAATTTCAGAATTACCCCCACCCATCACACCCGCGAGGGCAATTGGCCCATTCGGATTACAAATCAACGTGGCATCAGCGTGTGGTGTAATTACTTTCCCGTCAAGAAGTGTTAATTTTTCGCCATCCTTTGGTCTCCGAATACTGATTTCAACTTTTTGTACACTACTTCCATCAATAGCCACCTGATCACGAGCAGAGTCCGCTTCTGCCGCGTTAGCGTTAGTAGCAATCTTTTCAAAATCAAATGCGTGTACCGGCTGTGCAGTGAGCATCATAATGTAATTCGTGATATCGACAATGTTATTAATGGGTCGAATACCCACTCGTTTTAAATAACTCTGTAGCCAAAGCGGGCTGGGCTTCACGACAACATCCTTAAATTCTACCGCCATGTACCGTTCGCTAAGCTCCGGACTCTCAATAGTTACGTGTACATTGCTTTCGCCGGTAGGCAATTGTGGGTTTATATACCACTGAGGCGAGTGAAATGCGACATGCTGAATACCCGCGATCTCTCGAGCAACTCCAAGATGCCCAAAGCCATCAGGTCGATGCGTAAACATCTTATTTTCAATTTCTATTATAGTATCATCAAGATCGTAAAGGTCTTTAAATGGCGTGCCGGGCTGAATGACAGCAGTGCCTTGACCTGATACGTCATTTTTACCACGAAGCTGGGAATCGCTTTTTTCTTCAGTTTCACCTTCCATCTTTACTCGAGCATTTGTTTCGATTTCTAAAATGCCCGTGTGGTCATCACTTAAACCGAGTTCGGCCGGACTTGCCAGCATACCGTTACTCACTTCACCACGCAGATCGCGGGCTTCCAGTACAAATAGCTCTTTTTCACCGAAGCTTGCCGGTACAATTGCGCCCGGCGGAACCCAGGCCACAAGCAGCCCTTCACGCACATTTGGCGCCCCACACACTACCTGAACATACCCATTCTCATCACGATCTACATCTTTCACTGCACCACCATCATCAATCTTACAAAGTGAAAGCTTGTCAGCATTCGGGTGCTTTACTGCAGTGACCACGCGAGCAACAACAATACCTTCATACTGGCGCGATAGATCTGTTACACTCTCGATACCACCAAGTCGTTCGGTAGCCAATTTTATAAGATCATCTGTCGATACTGCTATGTCTGTGAATTGTTTAATCCAGTTTAAACTAATCTTCATGCCAACTTCTTTCTGTTCAATGTAATCTCTGAGACTTCTATATTCTTTGGTAAATCAAGGAGCTGTTTTAAGCACACGGCAACATCATGCGCACTCATCCAATATGAGCCATCTTGTGTTGTATCGAGACCTTTGTCTTTTTTGAAAAATTCGGTTTTCATGCCACCGGGATAAAAGCCAATGACACGAGAAGATGTTGTCTTCAGCTCAGCACGCAGCACCTCAGTAAAGCCACGCTCTCCCCACTTTGAAGCCGCATACGCCGCATGATGTGGGTTGCCATGCAGTGCCGCTGTTGAAATAACATTCACGATATCAGCTCCATCCCTTCGGATCCGTGTCATCAAGCTTGATATAAACATCATGGGCGCTTTTACATTCGTTGCCAATATACGATCGGTCTCCGACTCGGTCATATCGCCGATAGCTTCCTCACCCCAAACGCCCACACAATTAATAAGTGCCGACAGTTCATGCTCGAGCCGACAAACTTCCGCAGCTGCTCTTGAAATATCTTCGCCCTTGGTCAAATCAGCCTTGATATTTACATCAGCATATTCACAGTCTCGACGAGATATATTTACAACCTTAAGGCCATTTTCTTTATAAAGCTTCGCGATTGCTTGGCCTAGTCCATCGCTTGCACCGGTAATGATAATCATTTTAGTATGCCCCCTTCGGTGTCCGGTTGTGGAAAGCAGATCGAATTGTAGTAATTTTCATGAAAAGTCCCTTGTTTCAAATATTGATGGTTTGTGAGTGTAATCCGTAAAACGAAGCCATGTCGGGGTAATCAGAAAATAGCTTTGTCCATCATCTCCAGCAAATTTTTGAGCCCCTGGTACTTTTTTGTAATGTAGATCGATCCGGCCTGAGAACTCAGTTTCATCAATCTTGCGCGCGACGCCTTCAAGCTGCACAGTTTTAGGACCTTCAAAACCAACCACGAGCGCAACATTGCCGTTTCGGATTATGTTGGTCGCCTTACGGGTAGTTTTGTTCGTAGCGATCAGAATCATAAAATGATCATCAACCGAAAAACCCACTGTTGCAGCTTCCGGTTTAGCACCCTCGCTCACAGTTGCGATCACGCATGTTTCAAACTGGTTCAAAAACTCTCTGACATGTGCTACATTCATGATTTTTTCTCCTGTTTTTTGGCATGAGAATTATTGACATTTTTATTCTGTTTTGCTAGATTAGAATCATCACCACGACCAGGCTGGCCTAAGGATGTGATCCGACCGCTGCTCCTGGTCTTTTTGTTTGTTTGAAATATCTTTGGAACATCCCCAACAAACGCTAACTTATCATGATACGTGTTGAGCAGATTAGAATACCGCATTCGATTTGGCACAATGATTTTATTGAGTTTACCATGCTCTTCCATGTATTCGTATAAACTCAAAAAATCCCCATCGCCAGAAACAAAAACCGCCTCATCAAACTCTTCAGCTAGCCTGCCAACGGAATACAGTACCATGTCTGTATCCACGTTTCCTTTTGTAATCGTCTGCCCTTTTTCATCCGTATATGTTGAAATCGCCTTAAAGACTAGCGTGAATCCGCACTCTTGCAAATAGGTGTAGAGATCATTATTAGTCGAGATCATACCTATAAACATAAAGGCTCGCGAAACACCATATTTTTCGCGCAGGTAATGCCGAAACTTACGATAATCAAGTTTCTTACCGTGATAAATTGTCTTATTTTTAGCGCTTACCACATCATTTCTGACGCCAAGGTTCAAATTTTGACTATCAATAAATGCGTAGACTACTGGTTTTTTTCGTTTTGGCTGGTTCATCGAATAACCTCGTAGTGAAGCTGCATGCCACTTTCACCCAGACGGTTACTTTGTAGTAGTTTCAGATTTGCAGTGGCAGTATGCGCACCAAACAAGGGAATACCGGCACCCAAAAGAACTGGTTCGACATCTAAGATAATCTCATCTATCACACCCATTTGCATCAGGCGACCATTTAACTCACCACCACCTATAACCCCAATCTTTTTTGTATCAGGCATATCACTCAGATGTTGAATGGAACGCTTTTCAAACAAGCTAGTATCAAGAGTTTGGTTCCGTGTTACGACGATGTACTTTACTCCCTCTACAAATTCATCGGCTTCCATCATGGTGAACGTCCGAGAACCAACCAGAACCACATCGCATGTTTCTACAAACTTCATATAGCTTTCCCAAGAGTTATCACTGACCCAATCGACATCGTCATTATTACCAGCGATAAAACCATCTGCTGAAATTGCCATGTAAAGAACAACGCTGTTCATTTAAATTGCCTTAAAAACGCCAATTTGCCGCTATTAAAATGACGAATGTCTTCAATGTTATAGCGCATCATTACCAACCGTTCGACACCACACCCCCAGGCGAATCCGGTATACTTTTCTGGGTCAACACCAGCCTCTTTTAAAACGTTGGGATGGATCATGCCGCAGCCAAGAAGCTCGATCCAGCGTTCGCTTGAACAAACACGGCACGACTCACCTTCTTCGCAGAATGGGCATGAGAGTGAAAATTCAAAGCTCGGTTCAGTAAATGGAAAATAAAATGGAGTGATCTTTGTTTGCACCTCTTTTTCAAAATAAGTTGAAAGGAATGTTTTAAGTGTTGCAACCAAATTCCCGACGGTGATGTTTTTACCCACATACACACCCTCTGCTTGGTGAAAGGTATGTTCGTGACGAGCGTCGAGGTCTTCGTTTCTAAACACGCGGTCCACCGCTAAGACCGCAATGGGTTCACCAGCTTCGAGCTTTTCTTTGCGCGCGCTGATAATACGATTTTGCATCGTGCTAGTGTGGGCTGGTGCCACAAAGCCTTCTTCAGTCATAAACGTATCGTAGTCATCACGTGCGGGATGACCTTCAGGAAAGTTGAGACTCGTAAACATATGGTATTCGTCATCGATCTCTCGGGAGCCTGAAACCTCAAAACCCATCCGGTAGAATATATCAGAAATCGTTTTAATCTCGGCACTTATTGGATGGATTGTTCCGTGCGTAGTAGAAAGTAGCTCTGGCTTCGAGGCATTGATGTCAAATGGAGCCGTAACATCGATTGGCGGGAGCGTTTGCATAGTAGGCACAGCATCTTCAACCAGTGCCTCAAGCTCAAGTTTTAAGCTGTTTACTGCCTGGCCATAAGCAGCTCGCTGCTCAGGTGGTTGATCTTTTATGCTCCCGTATAACGCGCGAAGTTGCGGTGCGCGAAGAATCATACGCTTATCTTCAAGTGTTTTTAGCTGCTCGAGTAAAAGTGCTTTGGTTTTATTAATATCTTCCATATATTCTCTATTTTACCTTATCTTGAATGAAAAAACCTCGCGTTGTGCGAGGAGTTAATATACGTAAATGATCCTCGCTTAACGGGTTTTAAAAAAACAAAAGAAGAATTTCTTGTATATCACAGTTACAAAATGTACCAGATTTTAATTAGTTAGTAAAATGCTTGTGCATATAGTTAACAGCGAGTATATAGTACCGGTTATGCGTAAACCAATTAAGGTACATCACGCAAACCCTTCTGACAGGTATGCAATCGCATTCCTGGATCAGTGTTTGCTCAGCAAAAGAGGCGGACAACCAACCCATATAGATCCTGCGTTTGAAGCAAGCTGGGATGAACGATTTGAAGCTCGACGGCACTCTAACAACCACAGGGGCATCATCATTGCTGAACATGCCGGAATTATTATTGGCTTCGCAAACTTTTCTCTTGGCGACCCCCGTAATTGTTTGCTAGAAAAACTAGCTGTTGAGAGATTATATCAGCACCAAGGCTACGGTTCGTTCTTGCTTTCGGTTGTAATCTCCGAACTACCACCTTCACAACAAGCAATTTCGGTTGAAGTATCACCTCATCTCTCTGACGCAATACCATTTTTTACAAAACATGGCTTTGCGCAAGTAAACACCAGTTATCGCACTACAACCGGTGAGTCCGTTCGCTTAACAAAGCGCCTCGACGGAATAACTTAGACGCTGTGGCGACTTGTTAAATGCCACAATCTGCATAGTTTACAACGGTACACTTTTAGCTTGGTCCCATGCCTATATTTTGCATACACCGCTGCGCCTTCCGCAGCCTCTATCGTATCAAAGCTTAGTTTTTCACTACATGGCAGCTCATTCATATCTCTATTATACCGTGCACTCGAGATTAATTATCGTGGCACATGTTATATTTCATGGTTATCGATTAACATATAGCCCGATTTTTTATGCGATTCGATTTCGTATCGGCGACTATCGAATCCTGGGTGATGACGAAGTCGATAGATGAGCGCATTTAACGACCAGTCCGAGGCAATGCCATTACGCTCCGGCCAAACTTTGTCAAAAATCTGTTCTTTGGAGACTACAGTGCCCTTGTAGTGGAGTAGTAGATCGAATAAGGTACGCTCTTTGATCGGCAATCGAACTTTTTTTGTGCGAGTAAT
>CAZNJH010000036.1:0-1876 GCA_964573355.1 uncultured Candidatus Saccharibacteria bacterium
GGTGCGGTGGAGCTACGATCTGATACAACGCAAGGAATGTCTCGAACAGAAGTGGTTTGTGCCACGTGCGGGAGCCATCTAGGCCATCTGTTTGACGATCCGACCACACCGACTGGCAAGCACTACTGTATAAATTCGGTTTGTTTAACGCATAAGGAGTAAGTATGGGAGGAATGCTCAGTTCAGCTGAAGCAACGGTCAAACGTGTTGCTCGACGGCTTAAACTTAGTGAGGCACAGATTTCTCAGCTGCTCACTCCGGAGATGGTGCACGCCTTTGATTTGACGGTAAATGGCAAAACGCATCGAGCTTACCGAGTGCAGCATAATAGTGCTCGAGGACCGTATAAGGGCGGCATTCGATTTCATGCTGAAGTAGACGAAGAAGAGGTGCGGGCATTGGCACTTTTAATGACCCTGAAAACTGCGGCAGCCGGTATTCCCATGGGCGGTGGAAAAGGTGGAATTGCATTTAATCCGCATGAATATGATCGTGCCCACCTCGAGGCAGTTTCACGAGCCTATGCAAAGCGGCTTGTGGCACATATCGGACCGCATAAAGATGTTCCGGGCCCTGATGTCGGCACACCATCCGAGGTGTTGGATTGGATGAGTGACGAGTACGCACAGCTTACTGGTGATACCCGAAGCGCAGCATTCACGGGTAAAACTGTTGGTAAAGGTGGCAGTTTGGGGCGCGAGGAAGCAACTGGTCGGGGCGGTGTGATTGTGCTGGAAGAATATTTAAAGCACATGAACCGTAACTCGAAAACCGTGACCGTAGCTATTCAGGGTGTGGGCAATGTCGGGTTTTGGTTTGCAAAACTTGCAGAAGAAAAATTAGGCATACGTGTTGTGGCGGTGTCTGATTCTCGGCGAACGCTCGCAATTAAAGATTTTGCACATAACCAGAGCACTTTAAGTCTCGAGCCGTATAACGGTCATAAAAAAGGACTGATTGAAGATTTGAATAATTCACATACCGAATTTTTAGATCGCGACGCCGTACTTTCGTTGCCAGTTGACGTGCTGGTGCTTGCAGCACTTGGCGATGTCATTACTCAAGAAAACGTGGACACCATACAAGCCCACACAGTGTTAGAGTTGGCTAACGGACCTGTTACTGCCGATGCTCACGAGTACCTCATTGAGAAAAAAGTTGTGGTGATTCCAGATGTCATTGCTAATGCAGGTGGTGTGATCGTGAGTTACTTAGAATGGTTACAAAACTTAGCCGGTGAAACGTGGTCTGAGCGCAAAGTGAACACAAAATTACACACAATTTTGAGTTCAGCTACAAAACGCATGTTGGCCTGTGCCGCAAAAGAAGTCGTTCCGTTGAAAGACGCCGCTACAATACTTGCACTCACGGCACTTACAGAACCTACATAATCGTGAACAACATTGAGTTTTTGTTTTAAATATGCTATAATCTAAGATTAGGAATTACCAAATAGACATGACCAACTTGAAGAAAATCATACCCACAAAACTCCTCTGGATCGATTTAGAAATGACCGGCCTTGACCCGCAAAAAGACGTGATTATTGAGGTGGCTGCAGAAATAACCGATTTTGATTTTAAAACGCTCGGTAGTTATGAATCACTAGTAGGGCAGCCTAAAAAAGTTCTTGAAGCTCGGATGCAAGCAAACCTGTGGTGGAAGGATTACCCCGAAAACCGTGATTCGTTTTTGCAACACGTGCCCCAGGCACCAGGCAGTGAACACGTAGAAAAAGAACTGATAGCGTTTGTTGAAGCGCATTTTGGAACCAAACCCGCCATCTTAGCCGGAAACTCAATTCACAGTGATAAAAAGTTTATTGAAAAGTGGTGGCCCGGCCTCGACTTAAAGCTTCATTACCGCATGTTGGACG
>CAZNJH010000036.1:1886-7011 GCA_964573355.1 uncultured Candidatus Saccharibacteria bacterium
CGAAAAGCTGAAACAGCAATGAGCCATATTGAAGGCGTAGTTTTTGATGTCGACGGAACCATTATTGATACGTTTGAACACATTGTTCAAGCATTTGAAGTTGTGCTTCCAGAGCATGGGGTAACATCAGATCGAGCGGCGATTACTGCGGTTATCGGCCAAACTTTGCATCAGTGCTATGAGTTGCTGCATCCAGATGGCGACCAGGAACGTATGACGGCTCGGCATCATGAAGTTCAGCAAACGCCCGACTTGCATAATCTTATAACCGTATACGATGGATTTTTAGATATGCTTGAAAAAGTTGCCCACTCAGGATTGAAGCATGCCGTGTTGACGAATCGTTCGCGCGATTCATTAGATCTCATATTTGATCACCTGGATTTACAAGAAAAATTTGACGTTATTGTGACACCGCAGGATGTACGTGTGCCAAAGCCTAATCCTGAAGGCTTGGAGCTTGTTGCGCAGCGGCTGGCTATTCCAGTGACGCAGCTGGCGATCGTGGGTGACACTGCAATTGATATTGAAACTGGCAAAAATGCCGATGTAGCGATGACAATTGGGGTTACTCATGGGTTTGGCAGCAGAGAATCGCTGAATACTGCACAGGCAGATCACATTATTAATCATTTTGACGAGCTGCCTGCAGTGTTGGGCATAGGCTGAAGTCTTCTAAAAATCACAGATCATACCTTATAATCGAATAGCATGACACACACAGAACTTGAAGCATACCTTTTAAGTAAACCTGGCAGTTGGCTTGATTATCCATTCGGCGAAGGTGTGGTGGTCTACAAAGTGGGTTCAAAAAAAACCGCCAAAATGTTTGCATTAATTACTGAAGGTAAAACGCCCGTACAAGTTAGTTTAAAGTGTGACCCTGTTTTAGCAGAAACATTGCGGCAAGAGTACGCCACAGTTATGCCCGGGTATCATTTAAACAAAAAGCTCTGGAATACCATCATAGTGACGGGAGAAATTGATGATGAATATCTGCTCAGTCTGGTAGACCTTTCGTATCAGCTCGTAGTAGCGGGTCTAAGTAAGAGTGAGCAGCAGTCATTAGGAAAACTATAAGAGAGCAAGTTTAGTATAGACATGTAGCGTTTTGCTGAATCACAGATTGCATATGCTTTCTTTCCAGTCGTATATATCGCTGATGAGCGTAAGAAATCTCTAAGGGAGATCGCCGCGAGTAATGCGTACTTAGCGAGCGCGGTTAAGGAGTTCGAGTATTGATTCAAGATCTTCAATTGCGGTTTGAATCTTAGTAGTCGAATCTTTTTTAGTGAAATTTGGTTTGGCTTTTTTAAGTTCGCTTTCAGCTTTTGTGATCTTTGGTTTGAGTACCTCGACGATGTCGTTATCAATCGTATTGTTACGGACTGCCTCATCGAGTCTATCAATCGATTTATTGTCTGGTTTTGGATTGCTTGTGAAGCGTTTTTTTGGCTTAAAACTATTGTAGAGTTCGTTCAGATTCTGATAATTGCCACGCAGTAATGTTTGTGTAAGGGCGACATCATTCTTAGTTGGCGCATAACTAAGCTTGCTTTGGTACTCATCAACAATACCAAGTGCGTCAGATGTAGCTTGAATACCATTTTTAAGTTCGAGCACCCCGGGGGTAGGCTTATTGCCAAATATAAGAAAACTTGCGATGAGCAGCAGGGCAACTACCCCTCCAATTATCATATATAGTTTCTTCTTTTCAGCGGCTGGATCTGCTTGCACGAGGTAATCATTACTGCCAAGCGGTGATTTATTTGTAATATCTGGGAGTTTCATAGTGCTTAGTATACTACGCCCGGCATCCAGCGGTAAGCCTTATTACAGAGAACTCACGATCGTGAGATATATGTCATAAAGTCGTGAGCTTCACTTGCGTAGTATGTGCTATATACCCCATACTACATCTGTATGGACGCGAAAGATGAAATTAAACAGCGGCTGAGCATAGAAGAGGTTGTCGGTGATTACCTTGAGCTTAAACGTGCTGGCCGGAATTTTAAAGCGCTATCTCCGTTTAGTAGCGAAAAAACGCCGAGCTTTATGATTAGTCCTGAAAAACAAATTTGGCATGATTTTTCTTCTAACAAGGGTGGCGACATGTTCAGTTTTGTGATGGAGGTTGAGGGTGTGGATTTTCGCGAAGCCCTCGAGATCTTAGCACGGAGAGCAAACGTTGATTTAGCCCAGTTTCAAAAGCGCAGTGACGGCAGCCTTGCGGCGCTCAAGAAGCGCCTACTTGAAGCCCATAAAGCAGCGGTGCAGTTTTACCATCTTTCACTTTCACGACACCCCCAGGCGCTCAAGTATATTAAAGAAGTTCGCGGCTTTTCAGTAGAAACGATTCGTACGTGGCAACTTGGGTACTCACCCGATGATGGTAATTCGCTGCACAGCTTTCTTAAAAAGCGCGGCTTCAAAGATGACGAGCTTTTAAAGGCGGGCCTCGTAACACGGAGGCAAAGTGGCATTGGAGATATGTTTCGTGGCAGAGTGATGATTCCGCTGGCTGACGGTCAGGGCAACGTGGTTGGTTTTACGTCACGGGTATTGGCAGACGGTCCCACCGCTGGACCAAAATATTTAAACACGCCACAAACGCCAATTTACGATAAGGGCCGACAGGTTTTTGGGCTGCATCATGCAAAGGCCGCTATTCGTAAGCAAGATAACGCGGTATTGGTTGAAGGTAATCTTGATGTGATTGCTTCTCACCAAGCGGGAATAATGCAGGTGGTTGCTGCGGCGGGCACTGCAATGACGGCTGACCATCTAAGAAGCCTCAGTCGACTGTCGCTTAACGTAACGCTGGCATTTGACGCTGACGCTGCAGGATTACAGGCAACTGAACGGGCAATAGGGATTGCGCAGGCGGTAGGAGTAGATCTAAGGGTTGTAACATTGCCTGGTGATGCCAAAGACCCGGATGAATTAATTCAGCAGGATTCACAGTTATGGCAACAGGCGATAGCTTCAGCAACTGATGCGGTGAGCTGGACGTTGGACAGGTATCTGAAAGATTTTGATCCAGCAACCGCTGAAGGTAAGCGGCAGCTCTCTACCAAGGCACTTGCGGTAATTCGGGGTCTGTATGATCCTGTCGAGCGTGAACATCATATTCGTCAGCTTGCTGAGCAGTTGCAAGTTTCACCACAGTCGTTACTGACAAAGTTGCAGCAGACAAAAACTAAACAAACGGTGAAAAAGCCCACGCATGTAAACCCGGTGGATCCCGATCAAACGGCGTATCAGGATGATTTCTTAGCACTCAATGTGTGGTTCCCTGAGGTCCGGGATAGCTTGAAGCAAATTGAGGGTGCGTTACTCGCAGGCGCAACACGCGAAGCCGTCCGGCGCGCTTTGCTCAATCTTCCAGAACGACAACGTTTGACAGCCGAGATGGCGACGACATTGCAAATAGATGAAGATGTTGTTAAAATACTTCTATTAACGGCCGAAGAAAAATATGCCAGTTGGACCCCAGCCGATGTAATGGCTGAAGCAATGGCCCTGGCACGGCGTATTAGCAAACAGAGCAAAGAACAAGACAAAAACGAGCTAACAGCAGCCATTCGTGATGCCGAAAATAAAGGCGACAGCGATTTGGCTAGCCAGCTTCTCAAACAGTACCAAGACTTATTGAAAGGTGATTAATTTTGGCAAAAAAACAACTGACACCAGCCCAACAGGCTGATAATGATATAAAAGTAACTGAACTAGTAGCGCAGCTGACAAAAAAAGCGGGCGCAAATCAGGGCATGCTAGAACAGCAAGACGTGCTTGATGCAGTCGAAGAATCCGGGCTCTACGAAAGCCTCGAGAATATTTACACAAAACTAGCGGCTGAGAAAGTTGCAGTTACGACCAAAGAAGAACCTGCAGACGATGATATTTGGGCAACGACCGAAGAAGACGAAGAAGCGCTATTAGCGGAGCAAGATACCAGCTATTTGGATGATATTTCTGATGACTCAGTCCGACTATACTTGCGTGAAATTGGTAAAATTCCACTTTTGACTGCTGAAGAAGAGCTAGCTCTGGCTAATAAGGTGGTATCAGGCGACAAGCGTGCCAAAGACCAAATGGCCGAAGCTAATATGCGTTTGGTGGTTTCGATTGCGAAACGCTACAGCGGTCGTGGGCTCGATTTTCTTGATTTAATTCAAGAAGGAAATACTGGATTATTACGAGCGGTTGAAAAGTTCGATCCTTCAAAAGGGTTTAAGTTTTCTACCTACGCCACATGGTGGATCCGTCAAGCAATTACTCGTGCTATTGCAGATCAAGCACGTGTGATTCGTATTCCGGTACATATGGTTGAAACCATCAATAAGCTTTTAAGAACTCAGCGCCGGATGACCCAGGAGCTGAATCGTGAGCCAACGATCGATGAACTAGCCAAAGAGCTCGAGATGGAGCCCGAAAAAATTGAATACGTCATGAAGATTAAGCAAGACGTAAACTCACTCGATGCCGCGGTCCGTGATGATGAAGAAGACTCGGTACTGGGAGATTTCATTGAAGACGAAGATACTAAGAGCCCGGATGAAGCAGCCACTGAACAGCTTTTAAAAGAGCAGGTGCAGGGTATTTTGCAATCAGCCCTCTCTGAAAGAGAACTAAAGATTATAAAAATGCGTTTTGGGCTGGAAGATGGCAAAAACCACACCCTTGAAGAAGTTGGGCACGAATTTGCTGTTACCCGTGAACGAATTCGTCAAATTGAAGCCAAGGCACTTGCCAAACTCAGAAAGCATAAAGATGCTAAAAAGCTCTATGAATACCTCTCGTAAGGTCATTGGTTTAGCTGGTACATTTGCAAGCGGCAAAGACAGCCTCGCCCGATTTTTAGAAGAAAAATACCGAATTAAACATATTTCTACGAGCGATATTGTTCGTGAACTCGCGCAAGAAAAGTATGGTTCGGTTGAACGACCAATTTTGTATAAAACAGCAAATGAACTACGCGAAACACGTGGGGCGGGAGTGCTGAGTGAAATTGCGCTTGAGAGGTATGACTCATACAGACAAGAATACCCAGGTGGTCTCTGCGTGAGTGGTTTTCGCGCGTGGGCTGAAGCCGAAGTGATTAAACGCGCCGGTGGGGTAATTG
>CAZNJH010000037.1:0-6987 GCA_964573355.1 uncultured Candidatus Saccharibacteria bacterium
CGAGCCCCTTACTCATAGTGCGGTCCCCAGATTATGCGTCAACGAGACTGCAGCCATCCTCACAATTTGAAAACTATATGCTATTTTTTGCTCAGAACTGATATTCCTACACATCATAATCGCTCCATAACTTCTTTACTCAGTGCTTTGTATGCTTTTGCGCCTTTGCTCCACTTATCGTACTCGCCGACAGGCTTACCATGACTTGGTGCTTCTGCTACTCTAATATTACGCGGAACGGTTGTTTCAAACAAACGATCCTTAAAATGTTTTTTAAGTTGTTGGGCAACCTGAGCAGAAAGCGTTGTTCGGCTATTATGCATAGTCATAACGACCCCGAGTATTGCCAAGCGAGGGTTGAGCACCTTGCGCACCAACTTCATGGTTTCCAGTAGCTGTCCGAGGCCCTCGAGTGCATAATACTCAGTCTGCACAGGAATTATTACCGAATGAGCAGCAACCAGTGCGTTGACCGTAAGTAATCCTAGGCTTGGCGGACAATCAATGATAATAACTTCATACTGCGTTGTATTAAGGACTTGCTTCAAGCGGATGGCACGATCTTTGGCTGCAGCTATTTCTGTTTCAAGAGTTGCGAGTTCTGCATCTGTTGGCAATAGCGCGAGATGAGGATATTTTGAAGCCTGTACGGCCGATTCCAGGCTTGTTTTACCAGCTAAAACATCACGAGTGGTGCTACCATTTTTTTGGAACCCCAGTCCACTAGTTGCATTACCTTGTGGATCTAGATCAATTAACAACGTATTCTTGCCAGCTTTCGCCAGATTGTACGCGACATTCACGGCAGTCGTCGTTTTACCAACGCCCCCTTTTTGGTTTGTAACTGCTATGACTTTCGCCATTTTTGATTTTCCTCCAAATCTATCACACTTATTATACAGGAAAAGCGCAGATAAAAACGAGCCTTTCGGCTCGTTCCGGTAGCTCACTGATTTGTGATGGCTAACCGATTTTTGTGATTTCGATTATAGAATGCTGTTGGCGATGACCGCGTACTTTATTCACACGCTTTTTAGCTTTGTAACGAATTGCCATTACTTTTTTCGCCTTAACATTACCGTCTACCACCTTGGCTTCAACTGACACGCCCTTAACTACAGGTTGTCCGATCTGTACGTCATCACCATCAATAACCATAAGTGGCTCAAAGGTTAACGTTTCTACATCCCCCACCAATTCCACTTCAATTTTTTCTTTTTCAGCCACAATATATTGATGGCCACCAGATACAATAACTGCTTTTTTCATGCGTATTATGTTCCTTTGTTACCGTTTGTGAACTTTATTTCCCGAGGTGACTTAAGCCATTCGGAGCCAAAACGTAACTAAATATTATTAAACAAGTCGAAAATCATTTTAACAGATATGGGTGTTGCTGTAAAGCGCCTACGAACCGCTCATTCGTTCAAGCTCGTGAATCCTATCATGATCAAGACCAAAATAATGTGCGATTTCGTGCCACAACGTGTGTTTAATCTGGATCTTAAAGTGCTGCTCATCTCCGTTAGCAGCGTAAAATAACGGGAGCTTGAAGAGCGTTATTTTATCAGGTAGCACTAGATTGTAGTTGTTGCCTCGTTTTGTAAGCGGAATCCCCTCGTACAGCCCAAAAAGACTTTGGCGACCCCGCAAATTAAGTTTTTTCCGCTGATGGTCATCCGGTTCATCGGCATAGGTAATAACGATGTTTTCTAAACGTGAAACATATTTTTCTGGCAATTCATCAAGCGCCATTGCCACTAATTTCGAAAATTCTTCGTCGCTTGGAAGCTGCATAGTTTTAAGTATACGCTTAAACTATGCTTGCCCGCAACTTTTATTACAATGCTAGCCGCGTTAGTACATGGTGCAACAAAATACCCGGCCATACAATCGCTTTTAAGATAGCGACCAGAAACCCGGCAAAACCTTCCGAGCTCTGCACAAAATAAACGAGAGCCCCAAAAAATGCCGTGAAGAGTACCCACCCCATGGGGCCATTATCTTTAGTTACTTTTATGAAATTGTTTTCATGCTTTGACATAAAACCTCCGTTCACCATGTAGTATACAAGCTATCCGCTCGTACACAACTTATGCTTTCTTCAGACTAATAGTGAGTGTCATACCCTCTACAGTTACGCTGGTTTCGTTCCCTTGGGCAACTTCAGCAACCTCAACTGCTAGGGTCTCGGCTGTAATGGTTTCTAGATGTTCTTCAATAGCCTGCTGTAACTGCTGATCATTTGTTGTTAGTGACAGCCGAATACGGTCATCCACGTTCAAGCCGGCACTTTTACGTGCGGCTTGCACCTGTCGAATAACTTCACGCATAAGACCCTCTCGCTTCAACTCAGGCGTAATCGTGAGTTCGAGCTTTACCTCCAGTGGACCCTCTCCCGTTGTATACCAAACCGCCTTTATATTAAGTTCTTCTTTTAGGATGGTTTCGTAAAGATGGCGTGAGATATCATCTTCAATATCAAATACTGCTGGAGCATTCTTAATCCAGAGATCACTCAGCGGCTGTCGAACCTTAATACCTGCCGCTGCACGCTGCGAAAGGCCCTCGTTAATAACATCTCGTACAAAGGTCATACGCTCAATCTCAATTTCATTAACATGACCAGCAGGCAGCCAGTCTTTAAGATGAATCGACTGAACGTCACCTGTCAGTTGCTCGTGCAACTCTTCGGCCAAAAATGGCGTAAAAGGTGCGAGCAGGTATGCAAGACGAACAAGAACATAGTGTAGTGTCTGATAGGCATCATTTTTATCTCCATCATCCTCTGACTTCCAGAAGCGGCGACGCGAACGACGCACGTACCAGTTTGAGGCGTCATCAAGAAAAGGCAGGATTGGGCTCATTGCATCTGGAATATTATACCCATCCATATGGTGTTCAATTTCAGCAGCAAGCTGGTGAACCCGCGAGACAACCCATATATCGAGTGGGTTTTTAAGTGATTCTAACGGATCCCGCAACTGACCGTCGTACTCCCAGCCATCAACTTCTGCATACATCGTGAAGAAATCGTACATGTTCCATACCATGCTCAGCTTTCTGGCAACATCACCAACCTCTTTATCTTGTAAGGCAAAATCCTCGCCGTTCAAAAGCGGGCTCGAAAGCAGCAAAAAGCGTAGACTATCTGCTGAAAATTTATTCATCAACTCGTTGGGGTCTGTGTAATTACCGTAACTTTTACTCATTTTGCGGCCATCATTACCTGCCACATTTCCTGTAACAATCACGTTCTTGAATGAATTTTCCC
This sequence comes from uncultured Candidatus Saccharibacteria bacterium, assembly GCA_964573355.1. Lineage (GTDB taxonomy): Bacteria > Patescibacteriota > Saccharimonadia > Saccharimonadales > UBA7683 > UBA7683. The sequence continues at coordinate 3,275 of CAZNJH010000037.1, forward strand.
CGAACAGCGCGACACTCATGGCGTGCATATAGTAAAACCAAGCACGCACCTGACCGATATATTCAACAATGAAGTCTCCCGGAAAGTTAGACTCAAATTTTTCTTTATTTTCAAACGGATAATGGAACTGCGCAAACGGCATACTTCCCGCTTCAAACCAACTGTCCATCACTTTATCAATTCGGGTGTACTCTTCGCCATCGATCATAAACTTTACATCATCAATCCACGGGCGATGATAATCTTCTAGCTCAATACCAGAAAGTTCTTTTAGTTCAGCGTAGCTGCCGATCACCCTCACCTTGCCGCTCTTTGATTTCCACACAGGCATGGCAGTTGCCCAAAAACGATCACGCGAGATATTCCTATCTGGTGCTGAAAGTACCGTTTTTTCAAAGCGACCATTTTTTACATGCTTTGGAAACCAATTGATTGGCTCATTCTTTTCTAACATCATGGTACGCTGCTCATTAATCGCGACAAACCAACTTGGGTGTGCTCGGTACATAAGTTTAGTATTACAGCGATGGCAATGCGGATAGCTGTGCCGAATGTAATCAATCTTCCAGACGACCCCCTGCTCTTTCAGATCTTTGGCAATCTGTTTGTTAATCTCCCAAACATTTTCACCCTTCCAATTACCTTCGGTGTAAAACCCATTCTGATCGATAACATGAACCACTGGAAAACCTTCTTGTTGCGCCAGCTCGAAGTCCGCTTCGCCATATGTTGGCGCTAAATGTACTATGCCGGTACCATCTTCGGCACTCACATAATCTGCATGCCATACTTTATGAGCATTTTCACCCCTATCAGCAAACAGCGGTTGGTATGATTTTCCTACCAACTCTTTGCCTTTGAATGTTCGGACCACCGTATAGTCAACTGGCTGCCGCTTCTCGTCAACGAGGACCTTTTCGACCAAATCTTTTGCCAAAATAAATTGCTCGTGATCTGTTTTCACTTCTACGTAATGAATGTCTTTGTTCACTGCAACAGCCGTATTGGCGGGCAACGTCCAAGGGGTAGTGGTCCAGGCAAGAAGCATCGATCCATCTTCAAGCCTAAACTTTACATACACACTTGGGTCAGTTACGTCTTGGTATGCGCCTGCATCCATAGTAACTTCAGCCTTCGAAAGTGGTGTTCCATCAAGGGTGCAGTACATAAGTACACGTTCGCCTTCATAGATTTTACCCTTTTCGTATAAGGTCTTGAATGCCCACCAAATACTTTCCATGTAATCCTTGTCCATGGTTTTGTACGCACCCTTAAAATCGACCCAGCGGCCAATTCTATCTACTACATCTTCCCATTCGCTACTAGTTTGAATCATGTTCTCACGAGTGGCATTAATGTAGTTTTCAATACCGTATTCAATCACCTCTTTACGAGAGCTGATGCCGAGCTTTTTCTCAGTAAATCGCTCAGCTGGCAAACCATGACAATCCCAGCCCCAGACGCGCTCTACCCGCTTGCCCTTCATAGTTTGATACCTTGGAATTGCATCTTTTACAATAGAGCTTAGCAGTGTGCCGTGGTGTGGATTACCTGAAATAAACGGCGGGCCATCATAAAATACATAGCTATTTTCTTTCGAACGATTTTCCACCGACTTTTCAAAAGTCTTATCTTCTTTCCAACGCTTCACCCAGTCTTTTTCATACTCTAGTGCGCGCCGACGTGACCCGTGTGTAAACTTCATGTGCTCTCCTTTTTTACAAAATGAATTTTTGTGGTAAATACGCCATCTTTCATAGACTCAAGCTCATAGTCGGGTGTCCCTTGCCTGAATATCATTCGATACATTTTTTCTATTTCTGTATCGGATAGTTCGCAACGAAACGTTATCCAGCCATCATCAGGTATTTCTATTGAATCAGTACCCCCGTGCCATTCGTCGGAAATTTTGCCGATATAGTAGTCGATCGTTGCACTGCTCATGTTTGCGCCAAGACCACAGAGAGCCCCATCTGGATATTCCTCGCGCATATACTCCCAAAACTTTTCAAGCTGTGCAATTTGTCCATAGTGTTCGTCGACTGTAATAACCTTCTTCTGACCGCTGAATTTCATGATGAAACCTCTTTCCAGAAGCACCGGTAATCCGAGGCTTCGCGAAAACCTAAAGCTTTATAACGTCCAAGAAGTTTTTGATTGCTTGGATCCGTATAAACTATAACGCTTTGATGGCCCCGTTCACGAGCAATATTCAATACGGTATCTGATAATAATTCAGCAACTACTTGTTGAGTCTGAGATTGCGGATCGATCACAAAACGAAGGAGCCAACATGTGTGCGGATTATCTAAAATCATACATGAACCGACAATAACACCATCGTCGTTTTCTACCACATAAAGATTGCCCAATCCCGCAGTTTGTGCTAATTTTTGCCGTGTATCCCTTTCGTTATCAAAAGTACCCCCATAGGCAGCCTTATTTTTATACAGCGCAGTCAGCTGCAAAAAATCTCCATCTTGATACGCTCTTACTTTCATGTAAAGTATCCTTTATATAAAAATCACCTCTTTTGACTGCCAGAACCCCGTGGTTTCAAATTCCATGCTCTACATGTTCTTTGCTACCTACTATGGGCGGTACCATCTGGCTTCCAAAAGAAGTGATATCACTTTTTTAGCACTTGATTTTGATCTAACGGGTCAATACCGGTGAGTTCTAATTGTTGTCGATCTCAGCCAAGAAAGATCTTTCGATATTTCGGGGGCTCGGTCGACAAGGTTCTTCTCACAACGCCCTGCTTCTTTAGAACTTTACTGAAGCAAGATCGCGGTTGATAGCCGCTCAAACGTCTTTCTCGGTATAGTGTACTCGTTTTTTAAGCGTTTTACCAGAGCCACGGATTCCGTTTTACAACCGCTATTTTTAGCCACTGATCACGCACGCTCAATCTCCTGAGTGAAGTCGCACTAATCCAAAGAAGCAATACATACATAATGTGCTCGTCAATAAATGGGTTGTTAGCGAGCGGTAATTGAGCCGTCCACATACAAAGAAGCAGTATCGTGCCACCAAAGGCTGCGATGCGCAGACCAATTCCAAGTACTAAAGAAATCCCCAGACCAAGTAGTGCGGCCATAAAAAGTCCATCTACAAACATATTACTCGCTATTGATTGAAATATTTTTGCAAAATAACCGTTAGTCGCAAGCAGAAATCCGCTTGTCGGGGACACGCCATATAGCCACGACGCTTCATGCGATGTACCAATACCGAGTCCGAAGAGTTTGTCTAAAAATGCCCACAAAAATATGAAACCAAGCGCTATACGCGCAGTTGCAATAACAAACCACAGCGTATGGTAGACGTCCGCGGTATTTTTAGTTTTCATGCGTATGCACTCAACTCGGAGATTGTCGGCCAGCTCGCGCGCTCCTGCCAGATTTCAACCAAGCTGTGATCTTCTCTTAAAACCAGCAGAACCGGCTGGCGCACAATATCATGTACACCTGCGAGCTCGATCCCTTCTTTGCTTTCACTGTCAACGAGCGTAATAGTGCTCCCAGTTTGACGTTCAAATTCTCTTGCATATGACTCGCTTGAATAAGCTAGCTCGGAAATAGGTTTGTAGAGAATTACTATTTTCATAGTTCTAGTGTATAGTTTTTGACTTACAGTTTCTAGTCACCATACAACAAAAGAGACCAAAGGGCCTCTTTTGTTGTAGCTTAAGCGCATGAATGGCTTAAGAT
>CAZNJH010000038.1:0-6703 GCA_964573355.1 uncultured Candidatus Saccharibacteria bacterium
GTTACCAGCCGTATGGCAACGATACAATCTTATATGACCAAGCGAAGGATACCGCTGCGGAAATTGGAATTTTGCAAGATGGTAAAACAACCAAAGTGCATACGAGCCGTTCGCAAATACCGTCGCAGCTTGCTTACGCACAGTTTAATGACTACTATTACCTCAGTATTGCCGAGCCGTCACTCGACACAGTTACGGTCTATCGGGACCCACTCAAAAATCCGCTCAAAAACAAGCAATCGCCATTTTATAGTTTCAATTTTGCACAGCCAACTCGAATTGCATTGAGTGCCTCGGGACAGTTTTTGTTGGTTCAAAACGGCAGCAAACTTGCGACGTATGATTTTGACGACTTTAAGCTCTACGCTACCGAGCTTCCATTTGAAATCGCTGCTGCAACTCGGCCGGTATGGTTGAATGCGTCACATGTACGCGTGCAGGCGGCTGATGGCATGAATTACCTACTTGAATACGATGGTCAGAATATGCAGCCACTACTTCCGAGCCGATCTGGAATGCCGCTCTTTTTGAGCCCTGATCTTGCGTGGCTCTACCGTATTGTTGAATCAGGAGCAACGCTGCATTTTGAATCCGGCAGTATGCTGGTGACTAATTAAAGATACTTGTTATACGGTCCCAAAGGCTGGGTGCCACACTTGGCAGCGGATTCGTTTTATTAATCGGTGTTTGAGCGCTGGTGTTGGCGCTGGCCGCAGCTGGGCTTGGATCGATTTGTTCAGCTTGAACAATGAGGCGGTTGACGTTAGTGCCGGGTGGATCACAGGTGAACAGCGTGACTGTTGGTTTTGGTGTTTGCGTCAGTGCTGAAACATCGGTCGGCGGGACGATTCGTTTTGCTACGGTTACTTTATACGTGTAACGAGTGCCGTTGTAATTCAGGTACAGTATATCGCCAACCTCAAGTCGACGAAGGTTCACAAACACATATTTGTACTTACCGGCATTAAACACATTGTTGCTGGAGTGTCCACCAATAACAATATTTCCTTTGGTGCCCGGGTTTGCAGTGTTACCGAGCCGAACGACTCCTCGTTCGAGTGCACGTTGGTAACTCGCTTCATCGACGTTTGGCTCGTCGTAGACAACCGGTGCTTCAACCCCGATTTTAGGAATAATAATTTTTGGGTCTGGTCCAATATTCGCCTGTGCACTGGGCTCAACAATAACCGGAGTGGTTACGGTGCTGCCGGGGGCCACATACTGTTTAATTGCGCCCACAAGCACTTGGTTGTAATTGATCAATAGAAAAGATGCACCGACCGTGAGGGCCGCCACCATGGGTTTGAAATGACTACTTGAACGGACTCGATGAGTCTGTTTTTCCACCTTCTTGCGAACTTTTTGTCGCAGCTCCTGTGCAACTCGCTGACGGTCACTGAGTGTGTCTTCAGGGCTGGCGGGTGCAGCAGGAATAGCGGCCTGAGCGGCTTGGTGCGCTTCGTATTCTATTTGTGATTTTTGTTGCTGCCACCAGCTGGCGTAATAGCGGTAAAAGTATTGGTGGTAATATTGCTGCCATGCACTGTGGTACTGTTTGAGATCATAAGGTTGCTCACGCATGACGTGGGGTTGTTGCTGTGGAGCATCGACTGCCGGCGCCTGATTTGGTTCACCATGCTTTGCGTATGTACGTTCAACGTGTTGCCGGGCAATAGCTGCAGCGCGTTCGGTATCTTGAGTTGACTGTTGGCGAACAGGCCACTGAATGGGAGGCCGCTGCGTAGTAGGTCGGCTCGTAGGCCGTGACCGCTCTTGTCTATGTGTCGATTGATCATCCATGGCGTTTGTTATGCTTAACTACAGATAATAGTGTACAATTGTTAAGCGATATTCCCAAGTTGTGCGGAATGTGAGGCGTAAGCCATTTTTAAATTTTATAGCGATTCATCTCTGGCTGTTGGGCGAGTGGCGGAATTGGTAGACGCGCGGGACTCAAAATCCCGTTCTAGCGATAGAGTGAGGGTTCAAGTCCCTCCTCGCCCACCAACCACAGATGAAATCACAAGTAAGCCACGCTGTCATTGCTTGAAGGCGAGACTCCTTGTAATTCCAAGCGCACGATAATACTGAACTATTTAATCGGTATTGAGGAGTTGGGCAAACTTTTGCTTAAATTTGTGTATCTTGGGGTTGATGATGATCTGGCAGTAGCCTTGTTCGGGGTGTTTGTTGAAATAATCTTGATGTTCTTCTTCGGCTGGGTAGAACTGCTCTAGCGGTTTAATTTCAGTAGTGATCGTATCGCCCCATAACGGCTGCGCACTCCGTTTGATTGATGCCTCTATGATGGGTAGCTGTGATGCGCTATAGAGAATGATGGAGCGGTATTCAAGCCCACTATCATTCCCCTGTTGGTTGAGCGTTGTAGGATCATGCATCGTCCAAAAAATATCAAGTATTGTCGCAAGTGAGATGATCTGATGATCAAAGTCGATTTTAACAACCTCAGCATGTAAATTACCTGGTGTATGGAGGTCCCAGTACGATGGGTTTTGCTTGATTCCCCCTGCATAGCCAGTGATAACCGAGGTAATTCCTTTGACGCGGCGATACAGTGCATCGAAGCACCAAAAGCATCCGCCTCCAAGTACAATAGATTCATTCATAGCACCGATTGTAGCAAAAATGCACTCTGCGTTAATGATTCAAATGGTTTCTGCCGATTCCACGAGACATAATTTGCTGCCAATGCAGCATAGGCGACGCGCCATTGAGTTGACTCAGTTGACTGGGTGAGTTTTGTGGTGCTGATCATTCCATGGCTCGCCACAACCAGCTGATTTTGGTACATAGTTACAATATTGAGAGCGTTCTCTTCACTAAAGTGATGTAAAAATGTGGCAAGCTGCTCCAAGTTCATCTGGAAGGTTATCGCTTGATCTTGGGCTGTTTTGAGGGCTAATTTTTGAAGTTGTGCAACACTCGTCACCAGTGTGGTATCTGGCCGCATAATGAGTTCAGGGGCGATATGTATGAGCGTATCGAGGCTATCCTTTGTGATAACCGCTGGAATTTCAACCCTAGATAGCAACTGCTCGAGTAGTTGCGTAGTCTGCGAATTGCGACCGGTATCTCCCGGCAGCAATAGCAAATCAGCATTTGCTGCCGCTGTCTCAAGTTCAATGGCGCCTGCCACTGATAACTCCCCGCTGGGTGTACTAGGGAGGAACACGGCGGTTTCATGCAGTGACCCAATGAGTTTTTTAGTACTATCAGGCAGGACGAGCGTGATGTTATTTTTGCCCGTTTTTTCGAGTACTTCGTATGCCTTGGCGGGCGCCCCAAGTGCATGTAGGTGCCCACCGACTACTAAAATGTGGCTGGCGTGATCTCGCCGCTCAGGTTTGTTCCATTCAAGTTCTGCAAATAGGGCCACTTCACCTTGTTTGAGCCAGTACTTATACATTGCAACACTCCAGCATGGTCGCGCAGATCAGTTTATGTAAGTGTGTACATGCCATTTTGTTTCTCGAGTGTGTAAATTACGTTTTTACGCTCTATAACAATCTTCCATCCATGCGACCGTGCTGCTTGATAGAGCTTTTGATCTGGATTAAATGCTATAGGATTTTCGACCATCTCAAGCATACTCGCGTCACTCAGGCTGTCGCCGATTGCATAACTGCCGTCAGCAGTTAATTGATGTTTAGCAATAAGCGATTGCAATGGTGTTTTTTTATCAAAACTCGGTACACTTTTATTGCCCGTGAAGCCAGTCGCAGTTCGTTCGTAGTCTGTTGCAATAAAGTCATCAAAGCCGTAGTGGGCAGCAATTTTTTCTATTAATTCGTGATGAGATCCTGAGATCGCTAAGAGAACATATTCTTTTTGGTGCAATTCATGAATTAAATCTCGAGTGTAGGTATATACCTGGTCTTTATATTCGTCAATTACTTGTACCGCGAGTGCGTCAACTTCTTCTGGCCTCGTTTTAGTTAACGTTGTTTCAAATTCATGTACCAGAACTTGCTCATACGCATGAAAGCTTTCTGTGGTTTCTCGTCGTTTCCAGGCCATGCGTGCGCGCGTAATGATATCATGACTGTCTTTGTCTAGTTTACCTGCTTGAGCAAGTCGATTGACGATCTCATGATACAGCTGCCACCGTATTAAGGTGCCATCAATATCAAAAACTGCAAACTTTCTCATAGCTCTATCTTACCACCCCTTTACTAGAGGTTGATATCAATTGAGATCGGGCAGTGGTCTGAACCCATCTGCTGGGGATGAATTTCAGCTTTTTTGACTTTCGATGCCAGACCCTTAGAAACAAGCCAATAATCAATACGCCAACCCACGTTCCGGGCACGAGCATTGGCAAAATGGCTCCACCATGTGTAGTGGCCGTTGCCCGAGGTAAATACGCGAAAGATATCGACAAAGCCAGCCGCCAGCCATTTATCAAAGCCTGTCCGTTCTTCTTCGGTAAAGCCTTTTTTACCACGGTTAGGCTTCGGGTTTGCAAGATCATCTTCAGTATGTGCCACGTTCATATCTCCGCAGTACAACACAGGCTTCTTTTTTTGGAGATTAGCACAGTAGCGCATGAGTGCTTCATCCCATTGTTGCCGGAGCGGTAATCGAGTGAGATCGTCTTTTGCATTCGGAGTATAGGCTGTAACAACGTAGAACGTATCAAATTCAGCGGCGATTACGCGCCCTTCGTCATTGCTATGGCCGTAATTATCTTGAGTCAACCCGCTCTTCTTTACAAATTCATCAGGGATATCGTTCACTACGGCGAGTGGTTTTATTTTTGTAAAAATTGCTGTGCCGCTATAGCCTTTTTTTGCTTTAGAAGAATTCCAATATTCTTCGTACTCGGCAGCGTCAAACTCAGCCTGCCCTTGTTCGGCTTTGGTTTCTTGTAGGCACAAAATATCAGGCTTATGAGTTGTTAAAAATTTTTGTAACTCCCCTTTTCGCACGACTGCCCGGATACCATTAACATTCCAACTGTATAATTTCATAGATCCAGTATAACCTATTAATCAGTGGTCGGGAGACTATCTTTAAATATTCGTCTTGGTATTGGCCAGACAGGAATAGGGGCCCTTTTAAAGGCTATGTATGCATCGTTTGCGACACGTGCATAAACTTCTGAATATGGTCCAATATACGCACGTTCACCAACATCTGAACCTTCGAGTAAAACAGCGCCTGTATCAATACGACTTCGGGCTCCGACTATCACGCCGTTCTGGACTGTAGCGTCTGCATCAATCGTAATGTTATCATCTAACAAACAGTCTTCACCAACATGAGCTCGTGTTGCTATACGTACATTAGCGCCAATCAATGAGCCTCGACCAATCACGACCTGATCTTGAGCTGTGAGATTGTGGGTTGCTTCAACATTATCACCAAGCTTTACGCCACTAAAGATATTTGCTTTAAAAAGCTGCACATCATCACCTGTGGTGAGGGACCCGGCGATCTCAGAACTACGTATTGTGGCTCCGTTTCCGATGTTGCAGTTTGGACCAAATCTTGAAGAGACAACGGTACTTGCGCTGCCTATCTGCGTGCGCGGTCCAATAGTGCTTCTTCGTTCCAGGCCGGTTGAATGTCCAATAAACACACCTTCTTCTAACTCGGTTTGGGAATCAACAGTTACGCCGTGCTCAAGCTCTACACGAGCATGTATTACGGCGTCATACACCAATACGCCTGCGTGCATAACTACCATAGGGCCAACCATACTTTTTACTGAAAACTCTGCAGTTTTTTCAATGAGTGAGCCATTTGGGTACAATAAAAAATTTGCATTTTCAAATTGTGGCTCTGTTTCATCTTCGCTAGCTGATGCCCTAGTTTGCAACAGACATGGTTGTGGCTCTGGCAGTAGATCGTAAACTTCACTAATTGGGACAAGCGCGTCTGAAAATGCAACACTGCTTACTCTTCCATCTTTGCTTCGCAGTGCTCGTAGTTCAGCTGACATTGTAGGAGATTTTACAGACTCTTCTTGCTGTATGCAAGCATAAGCATTTTGTTGAATTTGTTCAATGCAATTTCAGATATCGATAATTTACGAAAGCTTGTTATACTAGCAAACAATGAATAAACGTGTACTACTAAAGATTTCTGGGGAGCAGTTGGCCGGTGAACATAGTTCGGGCATTGATCCAGCTGTTGGGGCGTGGATTGCAAATGAAATAAAGTCGGTTATTGCCGCGAATGTGCAAGTGGTTATCATTGTGGGCGGCGGTAACCTTGTACGCGGTGCACAAGTTGCTGGTAACGGTATTAAACGAGTTACTGCTGATCAAATGGGAATGCTCAGTGGCTTAATTAACGCTATGGCACTAACTGATATTTTTGAAGCGAATGGCGTACCAACGCGGTGCTTGAGTAATGTGTACGCTGAACAAGTGGCGGAAAACTTTACATTCCGACTGGCGGAGAAGCACTTACAAAATGGACGTGTGCTGATTGTTGCCGGTGGTACGGGTCGTCCGTATGCAACGCATGATAGTGCCGCAGTACTTGTAGGGCTTGAACTCGGTTGTGATGTTGTTTTGAAATCCACCAAAGTTGATGGTATTTACGACAAAGACCCAGCTCAATTTAGCGATGCGGTGCGCCTGGAGACGATCAGTTTTCAGCAAGCACTTGAAAACGATGCGATTAAGGTAATGGATAAAGCTGCGCTTGGGCTTGCCATGGAACAGCATATGCC
>CAZNJH010000039.1:0-670 GCA_964573355.1 uncultured Candidatus Saccharibacteria bacterium
GGGCTGGATGGATTGTTCCCACCATTTAGATCCATAGTAGTACTCCTTGAAGAATATTGTATCTATACTAGAGCATAGTATAGCAAAACTTCTTATGCTTAACCAATAGTTCTCTGGCCCTGTATGTGCAAGCAGCTCAGTAGATTATTTTGCGTATTCTGTAGCGCGGGTTTCTCGCAGTACGTTTACCTTAATCGTACCAGGGTACTGCATGGTGCTTTCAATTTTATCGGCAATATCACGAGCAAGTTTAATTGCTGTTAGATCATCAACTTTCTCGGGACGTACAATAACACGCACTTCGCGGCCGGCAGATATTGCATAGCTTTTGTCGATACCAGGGAAACTATTTGCAACGTTTTCAAGTTCTCGCATTCGCTCTGCAAAATTTTCGGCAGAAATATTACGAGCGCCTGGTCGTGCTGCAGAAAGCGCATCAACCACCCGAACGACAATTGCTTCAGGTGTAGTCGCTTCGATATCGTCGTGATGTGCTTCGATCGCATGCACAATTGGTTCACTCATACCGTACTTACGCGCCATTTCTGCGCTAATATGGTGGTGCTTTCCTTCGATTTTGTGTGTTAAAGCCTTGCCAACATAAATATCTCGAATAAAAAAATATATGAAAAGAAAATAATTTTGTTCATTAGATTAAAATGTATATAAT
>CAZNJH010000039.1:680-3685 GCA_964573355.1 uncultured Candidatus Saccharibacteria bacterium
CATCATGAAGCAGGGCAGCAACTTTCACCGTCTTCACATCAACGCCAATCTCCTCAGCAATAAGCGCAGCAATGTGCGCCATTTCGGTGCTATGTTTCAGCACATTCTGGCCATAACTTGTTCGGAATTTAAGTTCGCCAAGCAAGCGCATCATTTCTTTCGGTACTAATCCAACGACCCCAACTTCACGAACGGCATCTTCACCGGCTCGATCAATATCTTTATCAATCTGTTTTTGCGCTTTTTCAACCACCTCTTCAATGCGACCAGGATGAATACGCCCGTCTTTCATAAGCATCTCGAGCGTGACCCGCGCTACCTGACGGCGAATTGGATCAAAACTGCTCATTATGACCATGCCCGGCGTGTCATCAACCAAGATATCGACGCCAGTGGCACGTTGAATTGCTTGGATATTTCGGCCTTCTTTACCAATAATACGACCTTTCATTTCGTCGTCAGTAAGCTTGACCGCTGTAACCGTCTTTTCGGTCGTAACCTCACTTGCCATTCGCTCCATAGCCTGGGTGATCACAAGCTGCGCGCGCTCTTCGGCCACCTCTGTGGCGTCCCGTTGAAGTTTGGCAATAAGTCCTTCAAGATCCTTTTTAACATCCCTCTCTGTCATCTTTAGTAATTTTTCCGAAGCTTCCGCCTTCGTAAGTTTAGCGATCTTTTCTAATTTCTCCTGGGCATTTGTACGAATCGCGCGCACTTCATCTTTTAGTTTTTCCAGTTCATCTTCACTGCCGCGAAGTCTTTCACCACGCTTATCAAGTTCATCAAGTTTTTTATCAAGCGATTCTTCTCGGTTCAGTAGTCGTGATTCCGTTTCTTTCAGTTCACGTCGGCGCTTTTCTTCTTCTTTTTTAGCTTCTTCCGCGACACGAACGGCCTCTTTTTTAGCTTCGATTATCAATAGATCCGACTCTTTCTTAGCTTTGGCCAACTCTTTTTCTGCATTTGCAGCAGCCGATCCTATCTTTTTCTTCGTGGCCACAGTTGCGCCACCAAAACCAGCAGCAACGCCAGCAATGGCTGCTATTACAACAAATATCATCATAACGATCCTTTCCTCGCAAGACGCAGGCTCCGGTATGATAAAACCTCAAGGAATTTTCAGTGTGGCTCGGGCGACTTGCATTTCTGTATTTAGTCAGTGCATCAAGGCTACTTGTGTTTCAGTTTTTGAAATGTAGCACTCATAGAAGTGTACCTCATTCGTAGCAATTTTTGAATATAAAAGCACCAGCTGATGACGCAATAACAGCTGGGCTTATGCTACAAACTACGAATTATGTTGACGCTTGCGGTACGTTAAGAAACCATACCCGAGCGCAGCACCGAGCGCACCGCCTCCAATGAATACTAACGAATTAGCAACGAGCTTGTTTTCAGTGGGCGCGATACCGGTATCGGGCGTTGCGGGCGTTTCCGCACCAGTTGTCGGCAGGGTTGTTGGGTCGGTCGTCGTAGGATCATTAATATCGATGGTGCTTTGTGCATGTACCGCAACCGGAACCAGCGTGAGTGCGGTAACCGTTACGATTAATGAAAGTATTCTCGCAATTTTTTTCATGGTGGTGTTTCCTTTTTGCTTATGTATTAATCATCTTAAGTTTTTACACAGGAATTGTCAACTACCTTCGTTTCTTCGTGTTTATATGATTTACTAATCTAACCGTTACGAAGCTCAACAAGGTTACGATACCTGCTTTGTAAACCATATTGAAGCTATTTTTAACTCCTGATTGTGGACTGCGCGGAATTGAGCCGATAGTTGAACTGAAGACACCAGTGCCATTCAGACCGCTGACTTGCCAGAATTTTGTAACACCAACAGTAATTAAACTTGCTGTTGCTCCATTGTTAGTTTCGCCGTCTTTCAAAAAGTAGAGATCGGCACATGTTGTATTTACGGTATCAATTGCAGTTGCACCTGGACACACCCCAACATATTCGTCATCTTCGCGCTGTGCCGCAAAGAGCGAGAATATGCCATTATTTGTAAGCGAGCCAAAGTTATGCGCAAGTGCCGCGTAATTTACAGCAGATACGTCAACGCTCACATTACCGGTACTAAGGTCCAGATCACCACCAGAAAAGTCAACGATACCAGCCGCCACCGGGTATGGAATATCTTTAGTTGTTGACCTGCCTTCAATAGAATTATCTACATATATATACAGCGGCTGCGCAGCACTATTTGAGGTTGTAAAATTATCACTCATGTAATATCTGTCGCCACTCAAAGTAGTATCAAGTGAGGTTGCAAAGTTAACGTAGTCGTCGGCATTAGTTTTAAAGGCTGCACCGCCTGTGACAATTCTGTAGTTTGGCTCCTCTCCGTCAGTATCATATTTTAAAGTAGCTGTTTTAGTACCCGAATCATAGCTCGTCTTATCATAATTACCGCAAGGGGCATCCGTAAAAGGTGTAGCGCCTAGAGTCGCGGCGGTGCCGTCAAGCAGTACGCGAACCGCTACTTCACCAGAACCAGTTATTGCAGTACAAGACTCACCCTGGAAGCTTGCTTCTGCATATGAAACCCTGGCAGCAACCCCGTTTCTTACTAAAAATGATACTGTATTGGTCGGCAGCTTAATACTCATGAGTAAAGCCTCGCTTCCGCTCCCTTGTTTTAGGTATACATTTGCAAACCCTGCGTCAGTGCCAAGATCCACGCTAAGTTGCTGAGCGGTGTCTGCCGCCACTGATGCAGTCGTATAGGTTGTGTAGAAGCTTGTCGTACTAGATCCTGAAGTAACGTTAACTCCCGAGGCGAGATTTTTATAATCTGTACCAGCTACAAATGCACCATTATGACCAGAATCCGTATAATACAGTGCTAAACTTTTACCCACCAAGTTCATTGATAAACTTGCTCCAGAATTTGTACAGTCGTTTTTAGCAAATTGCACACCAGTCCACAGGTTTGAAGCGTCATCTTGCCACGCTTGCGCTGGAGTAAACTCAGTCGTAAGCTTTTCGACAGTACTTTCAAC
>CAZNJH010000039.1:3695-6478 GCA_964573355.1 uncultured Candidatus Saccharibacteria bacterium
ACCAGTTTCTGAACGGCCTGCCTTGGCCAAGGTTCCACCGCCCCCACCGCCAGTTGTCACACTACATGCAGCCGCTGATGCTGAACGTGTAGATACGAAAACCTCAACCGCCGTAAGCGCTGGTGCTAACAAAAGTACGGAAAAGACTATAGAGAATATTGTGTTTTTTATTTTCATTCTACTCATTGTTTTCCTTTTAGTTTCTGCCGTTTTTAATTTTTAGTGAACTACGCTAATCTTACTACGGTTTTAGAAAAAAACAAGCTTATTTTTTTGGAGCTGTGATGCGTACTTCTGCCCCATAGTGTGGCATAATGGCAATATTTTTTTGAGGTGCTTTGTGTAATAACATTTGAATTGAATTTTCATACCAAAGTTCATCATTACCACTTGCAGCAACTATCGGAATCCGCAAACTATATGCCATTGTATTGGCCACCGTTATGCCTATGCGCAACCCCGTAAATGAACCTGGTCCTTTATAAACTATAATCGCCGTGAGATTTGTTTTATCTATACCGGCATCTTTCAGGAGCAGCTCAATACGATCCAATAGCGTGTTAGACAGTTCGCGGTGTGCATGCCACTGGGTTATTGCAACTTGTTTTTGTCCGTCGAACAAATATAATTCAGCTTCTGGTTTATCGGTCCGTATCGCCAAGATCATCGCACATACTCCGAATCATTAGCAAGCAAGTAGCTGAACACTTCTGGTGCGTCAATGATGATCTCGCGTTCATTGTCTGTAATCGCACGTATCTGAATGTGCACACGAGAACGAGGTAAGACATCGTGGACGCTTGCACCCCACTCCACCACAACTACAACATCTTGATCACGTTCAACCTCGGCTAATTCATTCGCCACAATCCCTGGATCATCTAGGCGATAAAAGTCAAAGTGATGAAGTGCTTTGCCGTCAGTGCGCGTATATACAGAGCTAATAGTAAAACTAGGGCTAGCAACAGGATCGTCCGAACCAAATCCTTTGGCTAGACCTCGAACAAACGTGGTTTTGCCCCCGCCAAGATCACTCGTAAATTCGATTACCTCTCCGCCGCGCAAGTTTTTACCAATTTGTACGCCAAGCATTATGGTTTCTTCGACGCCTGTAGTTTTATAAGTCATTTTTGGCATGCTTTTACTATAGCAAATCAATTACAATCCACCGTTCTAGATTTTTCATGGTCAATAAATAAACCCTGCTTTAACAAGTTATACTAAATCAAAAAATATGTTGGCTCTAATTTTTAACAGTTATGTCGCCCACTGGTTTCGCTCCCCACAGTGTGTCATCCGCAGTTAAAGTGAAACCAACATCACAACCTTCTGGATCGCAGTCATAAACATATTTATTACTATCTGCGCCAGTTGCAGGTCCGATCGCTGCAGAAAGTGTGTCCTCACTGCCTGCCTCATCACTTTCAAGGTATGTTTTTAATGCTGCTTTATCTGCCGGATATTCATTGTTGGTCGTGTAGTAATCGCTCAGCTTTGATTTCACTTGGCCAAGCGTCGACTCGACCATGCTTCTAGTAGCCTTTTTTTGAGCATCAGAATAGGCCACAAATCCAAGAACAGCAAGTGTACCTACAATAATAAACACTATTAACAATTCAATTATCGTAAAACCTTTTTGATCTAAACGAAACTTTATCATGATGCCCTTCTTCTTAGAAAATCCAAATTTACAGATATGGCACACACAAATTTGATACCCACATCCTTCGGCCATTATTGCTTACGCTTATTCGACTGTCAAGTGTATTTCTGACATCCATATTCTGTTAATCATCTGATTCCGATTTTACAAAAAAGCTGGGCTACATGACCGTTAATATGCCTTCGTGTTTGTTTACCCTACTGACTGCGATGCATTGAAACCGCGCCTCATGTTACTCCCGCGTTACTCGCAAAACTTCTTCAACTGTCGTCTGCCCACGAAGCGCTTTTACAAAACCATCAAGGTGCATGGTAATCATGCCGTGCTCAACGGCGTCAGCTTGAATACCGTCGCTCGTACCGTTATTCATGATCAATCGTTGTATCTCAAGAGAATTTTCAAGCACCTCGTAAATACCAAGCCGGCCTTTATACCCAGTTCCGCCACATGCGTCGCAGCCTTCCTCTCTTGCCTTCCATAAATGACGTATTCGTTTGCCATCGGTTGAGAGTTCTTTATTCTCCGCACCGATCCCTTCTGAAAGTGCCAACGTTTCAAGATCATGTATTTTTTTAAATGACTCAATGCCACCCAATCCAAACAGTCGTTTAATTTCAGCAACCTCTGCTTCATTCGGCATATGTTCAGTTCGGCAATGCGGGCAAACACGCCGAACTAAACGTTGCCCGAGTGCCGCACGCACCGTTGAAGCAATTAAAAATGGTTCGATACCAATATCAATCAATCGATGTAAAGAAGCTGCGGCATTGTTGGTATGAAGCGAGGAAAACACAAGATGGCCTGTTAAAGCCGCCTGTAATGCCATATCGGCTGTTTCGCTGTCTCGAATTTCTCCGACCATAATTATATTTGGATCTTGGCGCAATAGTGCTCGCAGCCCTGATGCAAATGTTATTCCGGCCGCTGGGTTAACCTGCGTTTGGTTTGCACCAGCAATCTTGTATTCAATCGGGTCTTCTACCGTTGAGATGTTAACTGTGTGACTATTGAGGAGCGAGAGCACACTAAAGAGCGTGGTCGACTTACCGGAACCAGTCGGTCCGGTCACCAATATCATGCCGTGCGGCTCAACCATTGCTGCGTTAATGGTCTTAAGAGC
>CAZNJH010000040.1:0-3141 GCA_964573355.1 uncultured Candidatus Saccharibacteria bacterium
TCATTGGAGTGCGTCACTTGAGGATAATTGGAAAGTTCATTTTGATGCAGCAATGCGCGAACAGCGGGAACGTTCCCAGACTGCGGCCAAGGGAGTATTTAAAGGCGGGCTTGGTGGTCAAACCTTGCAGCATAAAAAATATCATACGGCTACTCACTTGATGTACCAAGCGCTCAGAGATGTTTTGGGTGATCATGTGGTGCAGCGTGGCTCAAATATTACTGAAGAGCGTCTCAGGTTTGATTTCTCTCATCCCGAAAAGGTAACCCGTGAGCAGCTTGATGAAGTGGAGGCAATTGTGAACCGTGAGATCGCCAAAGATCTACAGATTTCATTTGCAGAGTACCCTACTGATGAGGCGACTGGTCCACTTGGTGCGCTTGGCCAATTTGGTGATCGTTATGGTGATCAGGTTAAGGTGTATTCCATGAAAGACCCTCAGTCTCCAAAAGAAGAGCGCCCATTTAGTTTTGAAATTTGTGGCGGTCCTCATGTTGATCATACATTGCAGCTGTTTGAAGATGGCAAAAAATTTAAGATCCTAAAGGAAGAGGCTAGTTCAGCTGGCATTCGCCGTATTAAAGCTGCGCTTGTTTAAGGCTACTCAGGCGGCAGATTATTGATGTATTCAGCAATGTAATTTACGGACTGGGCCGTTTCATGTGGCTTGAATCTGTAGTATAATTTAATCTGATTATGCTTGATAAAATTAAGAACCTGAAGAATCTTAAGAACGTGACCGCTAAGCTACCCACTAAAAATGGCGGGGATCAATACCTTGTTGGCCTCGATGTCGGGACGGAATACGTAAAGGCCCTCGTTGCAAAAGTAGCCGGTGATGAGCTGCAGGTGATTGGAGTGGGGCGAGCGCATCAATCGCTGAGTGACATGCAGTCAGGGGCAATTTCCGATATATCAGGTGTGGTTGCAAATTGCGAAAAGGCTCTCGTTCAGGCTGAAGAAATGGCAGGCGTGAGTGCCCGACAAGCCATTATTGGTATTGCGGGTGAACTCGTGAAAGGGCTAACGACAACCGTTAAGTACCGTCGACCTAATCCAGAAAGGCCGCTTGATGGTGCAGAAATCGAACTGATTATTGATCGAGCACAAGCTCGTACACTTGAACGTGCTCAAAAACAGCTTGAGCTCGAAACAGGCAAGAAAGATGTTGAGGTAAAACTTGTAAATAGTGCAATTGTTTCGATCCATATCGATACCTATAAAGTGAGTAACCCTATCGGATTCCAGGGCAAAGAAATTATCATTCAACTTTATACCGCATTTGCACCGATGGTACATATTGGTGCACTCGAACGGACGGCGGCCGAACTCGATCTAGACTTAATGGCTGTGGCAGCCGAACCGTTTGCAGTTTCCCGGTCTGTTATTGGGACCGATGCCGCAAGTAGCTTTACGGCGATCTTAATTGACGTCGGTGGTGGTACGACTGATATTGCCGTGGTTGATGATGGTGGTGTTCAGGGAACAAAAATGTTTGGCATTGGCGGCCGAGCATTTACCAAATCAATCGCGACAGAACTGGATCTTGATTTTGCAGAGGCTGAGAAGATTAAGTTGAGCCTTGGTAAAACGACTGTTGAGACAAGTGCAAAAACAAAAGCGCTCAAAGCAATCGACAAAACCCTTGGCGTATGGCTTGATGGTGTCGAGCTGGCACTGAGTGAATTTAATAATGTTGACCATCTCCCACACCGCATTTTACTCTGTGGTGGTGGCGCAAGCCTCGACCCTCTAATAAAGGCATTAAAAGAGCAAAAATGGTATAAAGACCTGCCGTTTACTCGGAAACCGACTATTGAACTCATCGATCCTGAGCAGGTCATGGATATTGACGATGCGACCAATAAAATAACCGACCATACGCTTATTACCGCCCTCGGCCTCCTTCGGGTGGGATATGATACGATAATAGGTAGCGAAGGACGAACGAGCCGGCTCAAAGAAAAATTCAACAAGATCTTAAGTGTATGAAAAAAGACGTAATTTATATTGATATTGAAGATGACATCACGGCGGTGATCGATAAGCTGAAGAATGCAAACGAAAAAATTGTTGCGCTCGTGCCGCCAAAAGGCAATGCTGTGCTGCAAAGTGTTGTAAATCTGAAGCTATTGAAACGTGCTGCAAGTAAAGCGGGTAAACAGCCGGTAATCGTAACAAATAATCAGGCACTGACCGCTTTGGCTGGTGGCTTAGAGCTCTATGTTGCAAAGAATTTGCAATCAAAACCAATACTCGCGAGTAGTATCAGCGACGAAATTGCTGAAGATGAAGAAGTTGAAGTGAGCGATACGTCAGTTGTAGACGATGCTGGTGCGCATATTTCACTGAAAGACACGAATGTTACTGATAGCGATGAGGTGGAGCTCAGCGGCGAAGAGCTTGCAGCACTCGAAGCTGAAAACAGCCAGAGCACTGCTCCCATTCCTAAAAATGTAAAACCTCAAAAGACCCCAGCCAAAAAAATTCCAAATTTCGACACCTTTCGTAAGAAGCTGCTCATTGGTGGTGGCATAGCACTAGTGCTACTTATTGGCTTATTGCTCATTTTTGGACGTGCTCAATCAACAGTTGTTATTCGGGCTCAAACAACACCGGTAGATGTCGCGTTTGAGGCAAAATTTAACGCTAATTCGGCTGAATCAGATCCGCAAACATACAACCTGAAGGCTGTCTCACAAGAAAAAAAGCAAAGCGTATCGCAAAGTTTTACGCCAACGGGAGAAAAAAACATAGGACAAAAAGCAACCGGAAATGCGCGATTCTCGGCTCAATCACTCTCTCCCACAAGTGTTCCTGCTGGTACACAGCTTAAATCGTCTGGAGGTACGGTGTTTACGACTAATAGTGCCATAACAATTCCAGCCAGCAGCTTTGGTCCGGGTTGCTTCCCAACGGCGTGTCCAGGGACGGCGAAGGTCGGTATTACTGCGGCAGATTCGGGTACGGGTGCCAATGGCCAGTCAGGCTCGCTTTCAGGGTCACCCAACAATACAACTGCCAGTATTGAAGGTACGACCTCGGGTGGTACAACCCAGATCGTCAAAGTTGTAACACAGTCAGATATTGATAAAGCAAAAGAAGCCTTCAGTCAGCAGGATAGCAACAGCATTAAAGAAG
>CAZNJH010000040.1:3151-6452 GCA_964573355.1 uncultured Candidatus Saccharibacteria bacterium
CAATACGAGAACTTAAAAAAGCACTCGGCAAAGATGTAACTGTACTTGAAGACTCATTGGTCGTTACTACCGGCAATGTCGTAAGTGAACCAGGACTTGATCAGCAGGCAAACGAAGCAAAATTAACGGCAGAAATCACATACACCTTACTTGGGGTACCGAATAAAGATATAGGTGAAGCACTCGATGCCTTTGTGGTAACGCAAATGAATGACAAAGACCAACAGCGGGTCTACGATAACGGTTTAAAAAACGTGAAATTTGAAAAAAAATCCAGCGATGCTAAAACTGCTATCTATAAAATCATCACAGTCGCTCAGTATGGCCCTCAATTTGATACTGAAAAACTGAAAGATGAAGTTGCTGGGAAGAAATTTGGCGAAGCTCGCTCATACTTACAAGATCTTCCAGGGGTTAAAGGAATTGACATTAAGCTCTCGCCATTCTGGGCTCGTAAATTACCGAGTGCTAATCGTATTCAGATTTCACTTGATGTTGATAAGAACACGACTGGACAATAACGGGGAATGAGCTCTTACGTTGCGCTTGATATTGGTGAAAAACGGATTGGGGTTGCCCTCGCAGATATGGCGGCCCCGTTTCCTGCACCGCTTGTCACACTTGAAGCTACTGGTGAATTGCATGCCCAGTTTGCAGCGCTCTTACGTCAGCATCAGGTCGGTGCGGTTGTGGTTGGATTCCCACGTAATCAAAATGGAGAACCAACAGCTCAAACTAAGCGTGTGCAGCAAATTGTACAATTGCTTAAGATCCCTAATGATATTCCGGTGTATTGGCAAGATGAATCACTGACCTCAGTTAAGGCTGAGGCAGAACTGAATAAACGCAAAAAACCCTACACCAAGGCCGCTGTCGATAGTCTGGCAGCGACATTTATTCTCGAAGATTTTATCCGTGAGCAATCGAAACATGCCGCCCCCATAGCCCTCAGCGAACAGCCGGTGGCACCCGAGCCATCCTCATCGAAAAAACGGACAAGTAAGGGTAAAAAACGAAGGCGGGCTCTTGTGTTACTTGCTGCCACCTTGGTATTAACCGTTGGTGCTGTCGTTGCAGCTCTTGGGTGGTATGTTCAGGCGCTTAAACCCCGTACGAGCGTTGATTCCTTTGCGCTCATTCGTATCAAAAGTGGGAGCAGTACGAATCAGATAGCAGCAGAGTTACAAGAGAAGCAAATTATTAAAAGTGCACGGGCGTTTTCGGTGTATGTTCGCCTTAAGAATGTTCAGGGTCTTCAGGCGGGTGAATATCGTTTGTCGAGTAAGCAATCAGTAGCTGAAATAACAACTATACTATCTAATGGAAGGGTGACGACGGTGAATGTACTTATTCCTCCTGGGCAGCGCTTAGATCAAATCGTGAAGATACTCGAGACGGAAGGCTACAAAAAAACGGATATTGAAAACGCACTTATCGCAGTGCGCGACCACCCGTTATTAGTCGGTGTGCCAAAAAATGCCAAACTCGAAGGGTATCTGTTCCCGGAAACCTATAGCATTGAACCTAGCACAAGCGCCGAGCAGCTTATTCGTACTATGTTAGACACCTTTCAAAAGCGTATTTCTAGCTCAATTCGGGAGGGTATTGCTTCGCAGGGCCTGAGTATGCAACAGGCTGTCATTTTGGCTTCTATTATTCAAAAAGAAGTTCCAGAGCCAGATGTGCAGCGAACGGTCGCACAAGTGTTTATAAGCAGGCTCAAGCAGGGCATTGTTTTAGGATCAGATGTGACGTATATGTACGCAGCAGTTTTGAGTAACGAACCTGCTACACCGGCACTCAACTCGCCTTATAATACTCGACGAGTACAGGGTTTGCCTCCAACTGCCATCAGCAACTTTAATCTGAGTGCATTACAAGCTGTTGCTAGCCCAACTAAAACAGACTATCTTTACTTTGTTGCTGGTGATGATGGCGTCACACACTTTTCGCGCACATTAGCCGAACATGAGGCATTAGTAGAAAAGTATTGCACTAAACTGTGCAACTAATTGTCTTAACAGAGGTGAAAGCAAGAGCGGATTACTTGACCTATGCACCGGATAGTGGTAAAATTATATCTATCAATCACATTGTTTCTTTGTCAAGTAATGACTTACAGGGCACGGTGGGAACAGGCGATTGATCATATGCGAACAGTCGTACGAGATAGAACCCTAAAAAAGATAAACAATTAACTTACAAGGTCGGAATATCTCTTTTCAGCTAAAACTGAAGCAAGACGTAGTAGCTATGTTCCGTTCGCTTCGGCGAACAAGGGAGTTGGTATTAGTAACAAGTCAGTTACATCACTACGAGCTTTTCGAGGCTCACGGCATAAACAAGCCGCATCCCAAACAGACATTTCTGAAACAAACAGACACCGCACTATTGGGCGATATGTCAAAATTGCAGTAGTATCAGTGGTGCTTTTAAGTGTCGTTGGTAGCCAACTGGTTGGCAAAGTGGCGAGTGAATCTCGATACGTTGCCCCTCAGGCTCGTTTAGATAACCCAATTGAAGTACCTGAATCTCATCCAGTTGATGAGGTTGTTGCTGCTGAAGTTGCTGCTGTGGCAGCTCAAGAAGCTGATTTGTTAATAACACCAAATGTTGCCAACCGTGCAGATACCCTAGATGCTCAAGTGAGCATGGCAACGACAACCGAAGCTACCACGACCGCTGTTGTTGAAAAACCGCAGCTTGTGGCACCCTCAATAAAAACCGTAAAAGATATTCAATCCATTACTGTTCAGTCAGGAGATACTGTACCTTCGCTTGCCCAAAAGTATGGAATTAGTGAAGATACAATCAGATGGGCAAATAATCTGCGTTCAGATGCACTCGCGCCCGGTGCGAAGCTGACAATTCTTCCGGTGACGGGTATTTTATACACCGTGCAGGGAAGTGATACCGCCGAAAGTCTTGCAAGTACGTACCAAACGAGCGCTGAGCAGATTATTGCTTTTAACGATGTGGAGCTCAATGGGCTCAAAGCTGGCACCCGGATTATTATCCCCAATGGCGTGAAGCCAACTGCACGTGTGAGCACGAGTGCCAGCGTCCGTAGCACGAGTTTCTCTTGGGGTGGTGGGAGTGTCGTGTTTGCTGGCAATCGCTACGCCTATGGTTACTGTACCTGGTACGCATTTAACAAGCGTGCTGCAGCGGGACGACCAATTGGCAGCAACTGGGGTAACGCTACAACGTGGGCCGCACTTGCACGAGCGTCTGGCTTTGCGGTAGATAAAAGCCCACGAGCAGGTGATGTATTCCAGACGAGCGGCGGTTGGGGTGGTTA